>CALMJB010000112.1 GCA_937864205.1 uncultured Actinomycetes bacterium
GAGTAAAAGTTCTCAAAGAAAAGTTTTCAGCGTAAATGAAAGCAAACTCTAAGCGGCTTTTAAGAATCTAATCGCTGTAAAACTAACTCCACTCGCGCAAACTCTTTCAAATCTGAGTAACCACATGTGGCCATTGCCCGCTTTAAGGCGCCAAATAGATTCATAGTTCCATCAGATCGATTCGATGGTCCAAGCAAAACCTCTTTCAAAGTACCAACTGTGCCCACATTTACGCGATTTCCGCGCGGCAAAGTTTGATGGGCAGCTTCTGCACCCCAATGCCATCCATATCCAGGTGCTTCACTTGCTCTGGCAAGTGGTGAACCAATCATTACTGCATCTGCACCACAAGCAATTGCTTTTGCGATCTCACCGCTTTTTCCAATTGAACCATCAGCGATTACATGAACATATCTGCCGCCAGATTCTTCGATGTACTCACGGCGGGCAGAAGCTACTTCGACAATTGCCGATGCCATCGGAACTGAGATTCCTAAAACAGTTTTAGTTGTATGAGTTGATCCGCCTCCAAAACCAACTAACACCGCGGCGGCGCCAGAGCGCATTAAGTGCAATGCCCCTTGCGCAGTTGCACATCCACCGACAATTACTGGCACATCTAATTCATAAATGAATTCTTTTAAATTCAGTGGCGCAGTTTGTGCAGAAACATGTTCAGCCGAAACAGTGGTACCGCGAATTACGAAAATATCAACGCCAGCGGCCAGCACCGCTTGATGAAATTGCGCAGTTCTTTGCGGGCTTAATGCGCCGGCCACGATTACTCCGGCATCACGAATTTGTTTAACCCGTTCTTTAATTAATGTTGGCTGAATCGGTGCGGCGTAAAGCTCTTGCATTTTTGTAATTGCTTCGGATTCAGAGAAATTAGCAATTTTTTTAAGTTGTGCCTCGGCATCTTCGTAGCGAGTCCAAATTCCCTCTAAATTTAAAACCGCTAAACCACCTAGTTTGCCAATTTCAATTGCGGTCTTTGGTGAGACCACTGAATCCATCGGCGCAGCCACCGCCGGAATATCAAACTTATATGCATCTAATTGCCAATTGAGGGATACCTCTTCAACATCACGGGTGCGCCGAGTTGGAACTATGGCGATGTCATCAAAAGAGTAAGCCGATTTAGCCCGTTTACCCGGACCAATTTCTACCTCGGACATTTACAAAAGCCTACCTGTAATAAATCGAAAGAAATAATTTGGTGGTTATAAGCCCACCGCTTGTGCGATTTCAGAGACCGCATCGGAAAGATCATGAGCCACCACTGCACCATCGGTTCGACAATTGCTCCAGCCTGGACCTCCGACTACTAATCGCGGAGCTGGTCGCACACTTGGCAAATCGGTTATGAATCTTTCATCAGCATTTTCTGGTAACTGTGCCCATAAAAAAATCGCCGGTGGCGCCGATTTTCGGACCACTTCGGCGATCGCCGCAAATGGGGTGCGCGCACCGAGAAAATGAGTTTCAATTTTATGTTCGGCTAGCGCAGCGCCAAGTGCGCGCAGTGCCAAGGTATGAAGTTCTTCGCCCACCGACGCCAATAAAACTGGACGTGGATTTATCGGTTGGCGCAATAAAGTTTGTTGTTGTCCAAATATTCGTTTTAAAATTTCAGTTAATAAATGTTCGGTGGCTATTTGCGATGCCAAATTAGATTGTGCCCACTCATCTCCTAAAATAGTAAGAAGTGGCACGACCACGTGGTTCCAGGTATTGGCAGAACCAGAGCGAGTAATCTCTTTTTGCAAAATTGATTCGATTACTGGCCGATCCATACTGCGCGCAGCTTTCAAGAGGCTCTGAATAGTTTGTTCAGATTTAGCCGGTTTGTTCTCTGGTTTATAAACGGTGGTAATTTTTTTTGGTTTTTCCCGCTTTGCTCTGGCTGCTGCTTCGGCCGCGGTAGCTCCAGAAATTATCAACCGACGCATCAGGGTTAATTTGGCTAGATCACTTTGTGAGTATCTACGATGTTGTCCGCTGTCGTGGTCGGTCGGGCCTATGCCGTAACGTCTATCCCAAGTGCGCAAGGTGGCGGGTGCAATTCCTAATCTTCTTGCCACCGCGGCCACTGTTAGGGGTGGTTCCGACCAGGTGCTCATGGGGTAATGCTGGCTCAAAGTGGTGTTTTAAGCCACTTGAAACCGGGATTTTCGTGCCGGCACTTGAACAACCTATGAAACGATTGTATGTTTTGACCAACTTTGCAGTTCCTTTCAGAGATGCAAAGTGATCTTACGAAAGCGAGAAAACCAGATGACGGAGATAACCAGACTTCCAAGACCAGTTTTATCTGAATGGGAGTGGCAATACGAGGCAGCTTGCCGCGAATTGCCGACGGAAATGTTTTTCCATCCAGATGGTGAGCGCGGTCCACGCCGTCGAAATCGTGAGAACGCTGCTAAAGCGGTTTGTTTTTCCTGCCCTGTAATTAAACAATGTCGCGAACATGCCCTTAAAGTGCAAGAGCCTTACGGAATCTGGGGCGGTTTAACTGAAGATGAGCGACTTGAAATCATAACTGGTCGCCCGGTGCAACGTGATTACACCGAGTACACCGCATCTTAATTTTTAATCCGACTTTTTTATTTTAATTTCCAAGCTCTCGCGCCGCCGGTAACACCGGCTGAGTTTGGAATTATTTGTACTTTTCCATCAAAACTACGCAATGCAATTTTCTTTAACCTTTGCGCATTGTGTCCGCCAATGTATAACCGATCCCATATCACCATTGGGTATAACTCTTGAATTAATTGTTTCACTCGCCTAGACCACAATGTATTACCGATTCGTTTACGAGCGATTTCACCAATCCACATATCTACCGTTCTGCCCACTCTAACGGTGAAGTGTGAAATCTCAAGGTGTGGTGCCAACTTTCCATCAAGATAAATTGCTGAACCAAGCCCGGTTCCAAAAGTCAGTACTAATTCCAATCCTTTTCCCTTTACGACAGCAGCGGCATGAATCTCGGCATCATTTAAAACTAAGGTTGGAATCGAATATTTTCGGCAGAGTGCGGTTTGTAAATCAAAACCGTACCAAAGTTTTTTCAGTTCATTGCTGGCTCGAGTTCTAGGTCCATTTGGATTTACGTAATGTGGAATTACCACAACTTTGCCGGCGCGGATCATGCCCGGTAATCCAACCGTTAGACGCTGAACTTTTGGACTTTGCGAGATGAAATCACCAATGATTGAAATTAATTTCGAAGGTGAAATCGGATACGGAGTTTTTAAATAATCTAACTCTTTGATTACCCGAACACGATTGCCGCTAGATGATAAAACCGCGGCTTTGATACCCGTACCTCCGCAATCTACTGCGAGGGTCTTCATCAAAACCGCGGTCTATTTACAGCCGGTTATTTAGTGAGAGTGCCCGCCCGGACCATGTGAATGTCCGTGGCCAGCTGCCTCTTCCTTTTTCTCTTCTGGTGTTTCAAATACCAATGCTTCGGTGGTGATGAACATCGCGGCAATCGATGCTGCATTTGCAAGTGCAGAACGAGTTACTTTAACTGGATCAATCACACCATCTTTAACTAGATCGCCGTAAGTGTCATTGGCTGCGTTGTAACCTTCATTTGCTTTCATTGCGCGAACTTTGGATACAACAACGTAACCCTCTTGTCCGGCATTTTCGGCGATCCAACGAAGTGGTTCATCGCAAGCTTTGCGAACTAATTTCACACCAACTGCTCGATCGCCCTCAAAACCAAGATCTTTATCAAGCGCAGATGCTGCGTGAACTAACGCTGCTCCGCCACCAACAACGATTCCCTCTTCCACCGCAGCACGGGTTGCTGAAATGGCATCTTCGAGTCGATGTTTTTTCTCTTTCAATTCGACTTCGGTGTGAGCTCCGACTTTGATTACACAGACGCCGCCGGCAAGTTTCGCAACTCGCTCTTGCAACTTCTCGCGATCCCAATCGGAATCGGTGGTTTCAATCTCGCGGCGAATTTCACTAACGCGAGCTTCAACATCGGATTTCTTGCCAGCACCTTCAATGATGGTGGTGTCATCTTTTGTGATTACTACCCGACGTGCTTTTCCAAGCAATGAGACATCGATTTGATCAAGTTTTAAACCAACTTCAGGTGCAATTACCTGACCGCCAGTTAGTACCGCAATATCTTGCAACATCGCTTTGCGACGATCACCAAAACCAGGGGCTTTAACCGCTGCCGATGTGAATGTGCCACGAATCTTGTTTACTACCAATGTTGAAAGCGCTTCTCCTTCAACATCTTCGGCAATAATCAAAAGTGGTTTGCTAGCTTGTGCAACCTTTTCTAGCACTGGAAGTACTTCATTCAAAGCAGCAACTTTGTTAGAAGTAATCAAGATATATGCATCTTCTAGGACTGTTTCCATGCGATCTGAATCGGTTACAAAATAAGGAGAGATGTAACCCTTATCAAATTGCATTCCTTCGGTGAAATCTAGTTCTAATCCAGTAGTGGATGACTCTTCGACAGTGATTACTCCATCTTTGCCAACTTTATCCATGGCTTCGGCGATTAAATCTCCGATTGATTTATCTTGAGCAGAAATTGTCGCAACATCAGCGATTTGAGATTTTCCAGTAACCGCTTTTGAGTTTTTGCGTAACTCTTCAGTTACAGCATTTACTGCTTGTTCGATTCCGTATTTAAGTTCCATTGGTTGAGCACCAGCGGCAAGGTTGCGTAGACCTTCTTTTACCATCGCTTGGGCTAACACCGTTGCAGTTGTGGTGCCATCACCGGCAACATCGTTGGTTTTTTCCGCTACCTGCTTAACAAGCTGTGCACCCATGTTTTCAGCGGGCTCAGAAAGTTCAACCTCTTTCGCAATAGTTACACCATCATTTGTAATTACTGGCGCGCCATAACTTTTTGCGATTACTACATTTCGACCTTTAGGACCGAGCGTTACCTTAACGGTGTCGGCCAAAATGTTAACGCCACGTTCCATTGCGCGACGAGCATTTTCATCAAATTGCAGTGATTTTGGCATTGTTACTTCTTTTCAATAATCGCTAGAACATCGCGGGATGAAAGCACTAAATACTCTTCGTTGTTGTATTTAACTTCGGTACCGCCGTACTTGCTGTACAGAACTACATCGCCAACTTTGATATCCATTGGTACGCGAGTTCCATCATCGAATCTTCCGGGACCAACCGCTACTACGGTTCCCTCTTGTGGTTTTTCCTTCGCGGTATCTGGAATTACTAATCCAGACGCGGTTTTTTGTTCAGCTTCGCTCGCTTTTACAACGATGCGATCTTCAAGTGGCTTAATGGAAATTGCCATCAGTTTTCTCCCTCTTATCTCTCTTAATCAGTAAAGTTAATCGGTTACTTATAAATTTATTAAGGTGGGCGATTTTTTGCAGAATTTGAGCAAAAACGCCGAAGCCAACTCTAGGCAATGCGGAAATAACTCGCAAATCCAAGGTCGTTTCTACCTGCGAATTTGACTACCAAACCACCTGTTCAACTGGTGCGGCCGAATCTGCCGCAATTCCAATTTGCGAAGGCTTAATGCCATCAGAAATACAAAGCGAACCAAGCATCGCCACCATTGCACCATTGTCGGTGCACAATTTTGGCGCCGGAATTCTTAATTTAATTTTATTTTTACTGCATCTTTCTTCGGCTACCGCTCTAATTCGTGAATTTGCCGCAACTCCACCGGCAATTATTAATTTAGGAATTCCGGTTTCTTTTGCTGCGGCGATCGCCTTATCTACTAAAACATCAACCACCGCTTCTTGAAATGATGCGGCAATATCTTCAGTTTTTGCACCTAAATTGCTTTGTAAGTATCTAGCCACCGCGGTTTTAAGCCCTGAGAATGAAAAGTCATATTTGTGATTTATTAAATCTTTTGAATTAGTTAATCCGCGCGGGAAATCGATTGCAGATGAATTTCCAGATTTTGCTAATTTATCGATTATTGGCCCACCAGGAAATCCTAGATTCATAATTCGAGCAATCTTGTCAAAGGCTTCGCCGGCTGCATCATCAATGGTCTGACCAATTACTTTGACTTTGTTGGTAATTTTTTCAACCTGCAAAATTGAACTGTGTCCGCCACTTACTAATAACGCAATGGATTCATTTACATCTGATGCTTCTAAACTCTGATTTGAATTTGAATCAGCAATCAATGCATCAACAGCGATATGTGCGGAAAGATGATTAACGCCGTAGATTGGTTTATCTAGTGCTTGGGCTAACCCGTTTGCGCCAGCTACACCAACTAGCAACGCGCCAATTAATCCCGGGCCAGCGGTCACCGCAATTGCATCAAGATCTGCCAATTTGATTTTGGCTTCGGTTAAAGCGGTTGATAAAACATTTGGTAGCGCCTCAAGATGTGCGCGCGCTGCAATTTCTGGAACCACCCCACCAAATCTTTGATGTTCTGGCACGCTACTTGAAATCACATTTGCGAGAAGTTTTCGTCCGGCAACTATTCCAATCGCGGTTTCATCGCAAGATGTTTCGATTCCCAGAACTAACGGTGAATCTTTCATGACAACTCTTTTCGCATCACATATGCGGTTTGACCCGGTCCGTAATAATTTTCACGCTGCGAAATGATGGAAAAACCTTGCTCTTTGTACAGCACAATCGCTTCATCATTTCCGATTCGAACTTCTAGCATCATGGCTTTCATTTTGCGGGTGCGAGCCCAATCAATTAAACGCCGCAATAATTCCCGCCCAATTCCGCGACGGCGATACTTTGGCGAAACCGTCAAAGTATGAATATCAGCTACTTCATCGATACCAAATATTCCAGCGTATCCAACTAATTCACCATTTATTTCAGCGGCTAAGTAATAATGCGTTTTTGGAACGCCGGCTAACTCACTTTTAAATTGCGCAATACTCCATGCATCACTTGGATAACTCACTTTTTCAATACCAACTGCATTAACTAGATCTAATTGGTTTAGCGGGCGAAATTTCACACCAATCGGAGCCGGATATGCATCAGGCTTTCTTAAATAAATTGGTTGGTTAAAGATTTCATTGCCTTGATTTTGCGCCGCTAGTTCAAACATTCGTTGCGGGTCTGGCCGTTGATCTATTAACAATTCAATCTTATTTTGATTGCCGTTTTCTATCGATTGTTTGGTACCGATTGCCAGATCTGAGATGCGTTTGCCATTCTCATATGTGGCGTAGAAATATTCCCGCCGCTTGGCATCATTTACTAACAAAAATTTACCCGCAGTTGGCGCCGCAGAATCTAATGAACAAACTCCGATACAAGATATTTGCCGAGCAATCGCATAAAACCTGGCAAAGGTAATGCCCGCACGCAGTCCAGTGAATAAACCTGGTCCCATTCCAACCACTATTTGCTCAATCTTATTTTCCGAAAATTCAGTCGTAATTGCGTTAGTTAGTTTGGGCAACGCCTCACCATGCCCAATTGCATCCTTGTGCGCAAACGATTTCACTAGTTTTGAATTAACTATTAGTCCTACGATGGTGTGATCGGTTGAGGTATCAATTACTAGGGTATTTTTCACAACGAAAAATCCTGCCATCGCTTGCCGATTTTATTTACCTTTATTTCTCGCTCATCAGCGGTATTTCCCATAGAAATTAAAATCTCAAGATATTCATCACTTAGTTGATCAACAAAATCTATGCCCCATTCGATTACGAAGACACTGCTTTCTAGGTAACTTGATAAATCTAAATCGGAAAAAGAATTTATTGGTGCATCTAATAATCGATAAGCATCTACATGTACCAAATTTGGTTTTCCACGATGCACTCTTGCTAACACAAAAGTTGGAGAAGTAATTTGCGAAAACCCAAGTGCCTTACCGATTCCCTGAGTCAGCAGTGTTTTCCCCGAGCCCAGATCGCCGGTCAAAACTATTACATCTGAGGCTTGAACTTGTTTGCCAATTTGAAAACCAAATTCAAACATTTTTTCTGGGCTTTTAATAATCATAATTTCTATATTCTATTTAAATAACTTTGCAACAATTAATCTGGAAAATAAATCAGGGCCCGGTGTAAACCGAGCCCTGATTTGAGTAAGTAGTGTGATTATTGGTTGTACTTCAATGGGGTAGCAGCCAAATCACGGTCTAGGACTAATGTCGTATCCCATGTATTTACTTTGGCAACCATCGAATTGATTGATTTATCGCTAGGGAGTTTTCCACTCTTTGCAGCGCTATTTGCAATCTTTGCAACAAGTAACAATTGGTCAAGTGTGAAGTTACAGTGACCAGTTCCGTTTGTCGGAGTTGCTGGTGACTTTGACACTGGTGATTGACCATTGAACTCGGTATAGGTCTCTGGTGTCTTGTTCCAAAGAACTACAAGTTTCTTGTTGTTCTTGCCGGCTTTATCGATTAACCATTGAGTATTTCCAGGCGGAACAATTGGGTCAGCCATTCCAGTCATTGCAACTGTTGGCACATTGACCTGTCCAGTTTGGACATACTGACTCTCAAAACGGGCTTTTGCAATTGCATCTGCTGTAACGCGTTGACCTGCCACAGTTAAGTAACCGATCATTGCGGTGATTGCTGATGTACCAGATAGCGCAGCGTTGTAAGAATCCAAATCATCTTGCGAGATTTGAGTTGCCCAGTTGGTCTTTGAGTTGTCATAGAAACGACCACCCATCTTCAACTCTTCGCCGTATGTTCCAACGATTGCAAGCATTGCACCCTGCACGCCGTTTTCAAGAACAGCTAATGCTGGGCTGATTGCCAAACCAAATGAGGTCTCAAGTGGTCCAGCTGGTCCACTTGATGCATCAAATGAGTTTGATTGAGTTGGTATTCCGGCCATCAATCCAACGAGCAACAATGCACTACGAACTGGAATAGCTTGTAGCGCGGCTGGTGCAGTTGATGATGCTGGCCAGGCTGGTGCAACTGGATTTGCAGTAATTGCAGCCGAGATTGAACCAAATACGGTTAATACTTTTTGAATATCACCAATCATCTGCATATAACCTGCTTGGCCAGCGGCGTATCCACTGCCCATGATGGTTGGATCAAAGAAAGTCTTGATACCGAATAAGAAATCACCAGCATATTTGAACTCTGCAAGTGGAGTGTTAGTTGCAGTGCAAAGTGGAGCAGCGGCATCAATCATGGCTGGGAATTGTTCCTGCAGTGATTGAGTGATGAAGCCACCCATTGATACACCCCAAGCAGTTACTTTTTTAATCTTAGGGAATTGAGTCTTTGCGGTATTAATTACTTGAATGTTGCTGATCACAGCATCTTCTGCATTCCAACCTTGGCGATTAAAACCAGAACCTGCCAAGGCATAGCCCTGAGCAAGTAATGCATTTGCAACCGCTTCACTTGGTGCAACTTCTGCAGCCATGTTCACCGCAGTAGCAACTGGGTTCACAACTGGGATAGCAGGAAGTGGAACCGCATAGCGAATTCCGTGCGACCACAACATCAGCGTGCCATTGAACTTGCTTGGCATTCTGATTTCATATTTTGCACCTAGATCATCGGTACCGGTGCAGATCTGATTTGTTCCAACGGTATTGCAAGTTGGTGTATCAGCTGCCGCCGCGAACTGAGTTGTTGCTACTGAAAAAGTAGCAATTAACGCAGTTGCAACCGCTGTTGCTAGAGATTTACGAATCAATGTTGTTTTCATGAGTTAGTTGGAATTCCTTTCGCTGGCAGCGGTAGACGTTTGTAATCTGACTTAACAACATCTCCGGCACCAGAATCGGTGGTATACACAACTGGAGTTGTGCCAGTAGCTGGCTTTAACTCACCTTTTGCATTTAATTTTCCAAACCAATAGCCGTTATAACCAATTCGACTAGTTGATGAGAAATTAAGTGGCACTAATCCTGCGCTAGCAAAAGTTGCACCTTTGCTTTCAATTGCGCTGATTAATCCGGCTCTGGTCAAATCCTTTCCAGCGGCACGAAGTGCTTGCACAGTTAACATCGCAGAGTTCATTCCTTGTAATACCACGTTGTCGAAAGTGACACCTGGGTTGTACTTAGTGTTGATCTCCATGAATTGTGAAACATATGCATCAGTTGTGTCTTTTGCATCTGGGAAGAAGCTGGCTGCTACCAAACCATCGATAGTTGTTGGCTTAACGCCAAGTGCTAACAATGTATTTGCATCGCCACCAACTGAACCAGCCATGAAAGTTAACTTGCCGACTAGGTTCAAATCTTCAGCTGCTTTTAGAACAGTTGCGGTCACATCGGTAGTTCCGAACAGAATTACCAATTTAAGTGGGGTCGCAGAAATTGCAGTTAGATAAGTTTTTGCTACATCAGAGGTAACTGATGAGGTTGGATATAGCTGAGTGTTAGCTGGTGGAGTCTTTGCCGCAGTGAAACCGGCGATTCCATCTTTACCGAACTCATCTGCTTGTGCGAACAGAGCAAATGGTTGGCCAGCCAAATTATCTTTTATGTACTTAGCCATTACTTTCGCTTCCATCGCATAGCTTGGAAGAATTGTGAAAGTGGTTGGATATTTGGTCTTATTTGCAAAACCACTGTAGCCAGTGTTCACAAATAGATCTGGCACATTCTTTGCAGCCAATGCTGCGGCTGTGTAAGCCTTTGAATGTGTGGCGGTACCAAGAGCACCGACCAAAGCAAATACTTGATCCTTTAAAATCAAATTTGTAGTTTGGGTAGCTGCCAAAGTTGGCAAATACTTGTCATCACGATGAACGAGAGTGATCTTTCGACCATTGACCCCGCCATTTGCGTTGATGTAATCAAAGTAGGCCTTCATCGCGCCCGGAAGTTTTCCGTAGACACGACCTGCGCTACCAGTTGTTGGTGAGGAGATACCTAACTTAATTGTTGTTGCGGTAACTCCCGGGTCGGCGGCTTGCGCTGGCGCAACTAGCGCACCAACTAGAGAACCGACTCCCATTGAAGCGATTACAAGGCGCTTCAAGTTTCTAGTTCTGATCATTTATTTCCTTCCAGTATTAATCACTGTTACTTAACTCTTGCCTAACTCTTACTTAACTCTTACTTTTTTTGATTCACCACTTACTTTTTCGTATTTTTCTTACGAAAATGTATGAGATGACCAGGTCCATTTGGTGTGAACAAGACCGCCAAAATCAGCAGCAAACTCACCAAAAAGCCTGGCAAAGTAGAGGTAAGTCTCTCAGAGCCGCCCAGACTTGTCACAACGGCATCGGCGATTTCCGGAATTACTACTAAAACTAATGCTCCAAAAACCACTCCCCGCAGGTTGTACACGCCAGTAACAACCGCACCGGTCAAAATTAGGAATGAAAGACTTAATGGGAATGCACTGGGTGAAACTGCACTGATCAGCATTACCAGTAAAGCCCCAGCCAATCCCGAGAATGCAGAGGAAATAGCAAAGGCAGTAACTTTCAATCGACCTGGATTTAACCCAGACAACGCTGCGGCAGTTTGATTATCTCGAATCGCTTTCCAATTTCTACCAAACTTTGATGCCAACAAATTCGCAATTAACCAAATAGAAATTAATGCCGCTAAAGCAGATATCCAAAAGAACCATTTATATTGTGAGAACGCTTCGCCAAATCGAGTTGGCGCTTTACCAACATCAAAAATTATTCCCTCTTCGGCACCCAAAGATGGAAATGTATTTGCTAACGATGGCAGTGCAATTGCCAGCGCAAGTGTGGTACCTGATAAATATGGACCACTAAGTCGCGCGACTGCAAAACCAATAATCAATCCAAATAATCCGGCAACTAATACCGCCATAATCAGAGCGACAACTGGATGCCAACTTAATTTAGTAGCGGTTAATGCCGCGCTGTAACCACCAACTGCCATTAATGCACCTTGACCTAGCGATAACTGACCGGAATATCCCGTCAATAAAATTAAACAGGCAATTGCTAGTGAATACATTGCCACAAATGCACCTTGATAATTTCGCAATTCGCCTACTCGGTCACTAATTAAAAGCAGAATCCAACCAAGCAAAACAAAGGCAATGAATCTTTTTCGGGCAGAATCAAATCGCGATTGCATTTTTAATCTCGCCTACCTTTAGATCGAGAAAATAAACCGGATGGCTTAAGCAGTAATACCAAAATCAAAATTAAGAAAGTGGTTGGAAAAATCATCTGAGTATCAATGTAAGCAACCGCAAAATTAATTGCCATACCTAAAACAAAACCACCCGCGACTGCTCCGATCAAACTGTCTAATCCACCAATTACTGCGGAAACAAATCCAAAAACTAATAACACATCCATTGCATTTGGGTTCAATGCCGAATTTGAAACAAACAAAATTCCGGCCAGTCCACCGGCGGCGCCGGATAACGCCCAACCAAAAGTTCTAATTGCATCGACTTTAATGCCGGATAACTTTGAAATTTCCGGCGAGAACGCAGAAGCGCGCAAAGATAATCCAATATTTGTGCGTTGAAAGATAATTGCCAAAATCAAAAGTGAAACGGTGACTGCAACGACAATCAAAAGATTTAACGGACCAAATGGAAGTGTGCGATCGCCGATGGTGAATCCGCCGGTAGTCACCGGTGGTGTGATTGATTTATTATCTAACCCCCAGATAAATCCAGTAATAGCTTGAATGATTCCTAATAAACCAAGAGTTGCCACTACCGGCGCAACTAAAACAATTGGCCCACTTTTAACCCGCTTAAATAATGCCCGCATAAAGAAAAAATCGATCAATGCTCCGATTGCTGCACCAGCAATCATCGCGGCGATTAATCCAAACCAAAATGAATTTGTCCGCACAATAATTTCATAACCAACATAAGTGCTAAGAACTGCTTGCCCAGCTTGAGCAAAATTTATTACTCGAGTAGAACGCCAAACTAAAACCAACGCAATTGACATCAAACTATAAATTGAACCGGTCGATAAACCGGTCAGAAAGGTGTCGAATAATTTCATATTAGAAACCCAAATATGCGGCTTTAACCGCGGGATCGTTTAATAATTTCTGAGCGGAATCAACTGCAACGACTTTACCTAGGTTTAAAACTATTCCCTCATCGGCGATTTTCAATGCACTCATCGCATTTTGTTCGACCAGCACTACAGTCAATTTCATCTCAGTTTGTAGACGTTTTATAGTTTGAAAAATTTGTTCCACAATTAATGGCGCTAATCCAAGTGATGGTTCATCTAAAAGTAATAATTTTGGCTTAGCCACAATTGCTCTGCCGATTGCCAACATTTGTCGTTCTCCGCCAGATAACGTGCCAGCATTTTGATTGATGCGTTCAGCTAATCTAGGAAAAATCTGAAATACGCTGTCTAAAGATGATTTCGCGGATTTTTTATCACGTTGCCAAAGCGTGGGTAAACTTAAATTTTCCTTAACTGATAATTCTGCGATTACAGATTTACCATCTGCAACATGCAAAATTCCGGCACGGGCTAATCTTTCTGGAGGTTGATTTAAGATTGAATTAGATTGCCAAGTAGCCGAGCCAGATTTTGGTTGAATCAACCCAGATAAAGCCCGCAATAACGTAGTTTTACCGGCGCCATTTGCGCCAATGATTGTTGCCAATTGTCCAGTTGGTACAGTGAAAGAAACACTTGAAACCGCTCGAATAGATCCGTGATCCACCGTTAAATCATTAACGACTAATGTCAATGGCTCACCCCTAAGTAGGCGGCAATCACCGCAGGATCTTCTCGAACCGCATCAACTTTTCCACTGGCAATCACCTCGCCAAAATTCAAAACATAAAGTCGATCGCAAACATTCATGACTACATCCATGTGATGTTCCACCAAAATGATTGCCGATTGCGAGGCTAAATTATGAATTAGTAAATTCATCCACTCGATATCTGGCGCCCCTAACCCACCGGCTGGTTCATCTAATAAAAGAATCTGTGGCTCACTAACCAAAGCTCGGGCGATGGCCACCCGTTTAGTAACTGGATAAGGCAGCGAATTTGCTTTGCGATCTGCGATTCCACCGCAATAGACCCGCTCAAGCGCGCTCATTGCAACTTCTTTTAATGCGCGTTCATCTTTCTTATCAAATCCAAGCGCAGCGCTTATTAATCCGGTTTTCGATTTAATGCTGGCACCAATCATGACATTTTCAAGCACGGTCAGATCTGGAAATAATCCAACTCCTTGCAATGTACGAGCGATTCCTAATTTTGGTAATTCAAAAGGTTTAGGCCAGTCATGTTTTTTATTATTTAAAATTAATTCACCATTAGTTACATCAACTAATCCACACAAAGCATTGAACAAAGTAGTTTTACCGGCACCATTTGGACCAATTAAGCCAACGACTTCGCCCGGATGTAAATCTAAATAAACATCATTTAATGCTTTTAACCCGCCAAAATTCACCGATAAAGATTTGATGGAAAGCAGATCTGAACCGCTATTCATGAACGTAGATTCTAGGCACGCGAACACCGATTCGGGTAACAATCTCATAATTAATTGTGTTGGCTGCCTCTGCCCAATCATCAACTGTGTACTCTCCGGCAGCGCCATCACCAAAGACAATTACTTCATCACCAGTTTTTGCATTCGAATCATTTCCTAAATCAACAACAAATTGATCCATAGAAACTCTGCCCAAAAGTGGCGCACGCTTACCGGCCACAAATACGCCAGCCTTATTTGAGGAAATCCTGGGAATTCCATCTGCATAACCCATATTTACTACCGCAATTTTGGTATCTCGATTTACTTTTCCAATTCCACCGTAACCAACTTGGGCACCAGCGGCAACTGTTTTAACCAAATGTAATTTGCAAATCAACTTCATTGCCGGTTGCAAGCCAAGTTTTTTTGAATTGCCCATATTTATTACATCTGGTGATAATCCATACATACCAATTCCCCATCGAATCAAATCTTGTGACAAATCTTTAAAATTAATACTCGCCGCCGAATTACTGAAATGTTTTATTTGCGGAACTAATCCAACTTGATGGAATAACTCTGACATTTGTGTGAATTTTTGAAATTGCAATTGAGTAAATGTCTTGGCTGGTTCATCTGCTTGAGCAAAATGTGTCCATAAACCGACCAGTTCAAATTCCTGCTTTACTTTCACGAGCTCTGCCAAAAATTTATCTAAATCATCTCGAACGCCACCACGGGTCATTCCGGTGTCTAGTTCTACGTGCAATCTTGGTTTAATTTTTATTTGCCGAGCAACTTGCAGAATTTCATTGAGCAATTCAATTGAGGAAACTGATAAATCAATTTGATTTTTCAATGCTGCGACAAAATCTTCGCCAAGTGGGGTCAGCCAAGCAATTATTGGTCCATCAATTTTGGCGCCACGAAGTGCTAGCGCCTCCTCGAGCAAGGCGGTGCCTAACCAATCCGCGCCGGCAGCTTTAGCTGCTTTAGCAACCGGAATTAATCCATGGCCATAAGCATCGGCTTTAACAACGGCCAGCAATGGTTTTTTAGTTTGTTGTTTGATAACTGAAATGTTGTGAGCGATGGCGGAGAGATTTACATAGGCTGCGGCTCTGCTCATTGTTCAAATTTACTTCAAAATAGGTTGATTGATTAATTAAGAGGGTTGATTCTTAGAAGGAATCCGACGGTCTAATGCAATTATCAACACTAGCAATGCGCCACCAATAAATAGTCCACCTAACAAATCTGAGAACCAATGAGTATTTCGATACAAACTTGCTAAACAAACACCGGCAGTAATTAAGATGACAAACCAAGTCAACCGCAATCCTTCAAATGGTTCACGATGTGAGTATCTAAAAATTAGATATGCAAACATCCCCCAGGTGAGCAAGGCATTTGCAGCATGACCGCTTGGATAACTCAAGCCACTGTCTGTGAAAACTAAATCAAACCCAGAACTTGGTTTAGTTCGGCCAAACATCAACTTACTAATTCCAACAATGAGATTTAAAAGTAAAAGCGAAAGCAAGCTCAAATTTATAGGTCGCCATGATTTAAATCTGCGCGCAATTATCACGGCAGTAAATAACAGCACAATTGCCGTGATACTTCGCAAACCTAAATCATCAATCAGCATCACTAAAGTTGGAGTTTTGCCTTTAGTAGAAAGTAAAAAATTACGTTCTTTAATCGCTTCATCAACTCTGCGAATCCAGGTATTTGCTAGAACTTGTTGAGTAACAAAGGCATATGCCAGCAGCAATATGGCAGCCCACTTCAAGGCAATCCACATTTCCGATCTACGACGTGCACTCATATTGAATATCTAAATTTTTATTCTACAGTTACAGATTTTGCAAGATTTCTAGGTTGATCGACATCGTTACCGCGCGCAACCGCCATCTCATAGGCAATTACTTGTAATGGAATTACTGCCAGAATCGGTTGTAATAGTTCTGAGCAAGTCGGAATTCGAATTTGTAAATCAAAATTCTTAACCTCATGATCAGAAATGATGATTACATTCGCGCCACGTGCTTTAACCTCTTGAATATTACTTAACATCTTTTCATTGATTACAGATTCTTCTGAAGGCAAAAGGGCTACAACTGGAGTGCCATTCTCAATCAACGCAATTGGACCATGTTTAAGTTCACCGCCAGCAAAACCTTCGGCGTGCATATAAGCCAATTCTTTAAGTTTTAACGCTCCCTCTAAAACGGTGGGAAAACCAACCCCCCGGCCAATAAACAACATAGAGGCAGCATCTTTAAATTTTCGGGTCATTTCTCGAAGTGGTTCAACTGTTTCTAAGACTTGTTCGACTTTGGCTGGCAGCGCATCTAATTCTGACAATATTTGATCAATTTCTTTTTGAGTCAACGAATTGTGAAGTTTTGCAAAATGTATTCCCAAAAGATAAATCGCAATCAATTGGGTAACAAATGCTTTAGTCGAAGCCACTGCAATTTCTGGACCGGCAGCTGTGTAGATCACTGCATCAGATTCCCGCGGAATTGTGGAACCATTTGTATTGCATATGGAAAGTATCTTTGCGCCATTTTTCTGGGCATAACGCATGGCCATCAAAGTGTCCATGGTTTCACCAGATTGAGAAATAGGCACAATCAAAGTTGATTTACTGATTGCCGGTTCGCGATATCGATATTCAGATGCAAGTTCCACATCCACAGAAATTTTTGTCCATGCTTCGATCACATATTTACCTACTAATCCGGCATGGTAAGCGGTTCCGCAGGCGATGAACACAATCTTTTTGATTTCGCTTAAATCAATATTTAAATTTAGTCCAGAATTTTGCTTAGCTTTATTCATCGATTCACTAATCGATTTACTAATTAACAAAGTATCAGCAATTGCTTTTGGTTGTTCATAAATCTCTTTCAACATGAAATGAGTAAACCCACCTCGTTCGGCTGCTTTTGCATCCCATGAGATTTCAAAATCTTTGGGTTTAACTGCCAAACCTTTCAAATCAGTAACCGAAATTTTTTCCGGGGTTATCGAAACCACCTGATCTTGCCCAAGTTCTAACGCTTTCTTAGTGTGAGAAATAAAAGCAGAGACATCTGAAGCTAAAAAGTTCTCGCCATTGCCCACCCCGACTACCAAAGGAGAATTTCGCCTGGCGCCAACTATTAAATCTGGATGATCAGAATGAATTGCCAGCAATGTAAATGAACCGCGTAATTGCTGGCAGACCTCGCGCATTGCTGCCGATAAATCTGATCCATTCCTCTTATATGCATCTGCCAATAAATGTGCCACCGATTCGGTATCGGTTTCAGAGAGATATTTATGCCCAGCGCTCTCTAATTGACGGCGAATTTCTAAGTAATTTTCGATGATGCCGTTATGTATTACCGCGAGTTTTCCACTTTCATCTAGGTGCGGATGTGCATTTAAGTCTGTCGGTCCACCGTGAGTAGCCCAACGGGTATGACCAATTCCAGCGTTAGATTTTGGAACATTAGTAAGAGAATTAGAAAGTATTTGTAATTTGCCGGCGCGCTTTTCCACAAACAATTTCTCACTTTTTTGGATCGGAATCGCAATACCAGCTGAGTCATAACCGCGATATTCCAAGCGCTTTAAACCATCAATGATCAAATTAATGGCGGGAGTTTTACCGGTATAACCAACGATTCCGCACATGGTCAACCTCCAATTTCAGATTTTACTACTTCCGAAATTTCATCTGCGATTTTTTTAGCCATTTGCAAAGTTTTTGCTTCAACCATGATTCGCACCAGATTCTCAGTTCCAGATGGACGGACCAAAATTTGTCCATCAGTTTTTATCAAATCAGCTTGGCGTGACACAACATCTGCAATTCGGCTGTTGCTAGAAAGTTTTGATTTATCAACATTTTTTACATTCACTAATACCTGCGGATACTTTGTAATTACGCTGGCAAGTTTTGAAAGTGATGTCTTATTTTCCACCATCTGTCGCATTACAAGGAGCGCAGTTAAAATTCCATCACCGGTAGTGGCAAATTCGCTCACCACAATATGACCAGATTGTTCGCCACCTAGCGAATATTTTTCTTGTTGCATTTGCTCTAATACATATCTATCTCCAACAGCAGTCTTTGCAATATTTATTTGATTGGATTTCATAGCATTAAAGAAACCTTGGTTACTCATTACAGTCGTAACCACGGTATTTTTATTTAGTTTATTGGCACGTTTAAGCGCGATTGCCAAAATCGCCAATATTTGATCACCGTCTACCACTGCGCCATCGCTATCAATTAATAAGCATCGGTCGGCATCGCCATCATGCGCGATTCCTAAATCTGCCGAATTTGATTTAACTGCGGAAATCAAATTATCTAAATGGGTAGATCCACAACCTTGATTGATGTTCTGACCATCTGGTTTATTAGAAATAGCAATTACATTGGCACCGGCTTGTTCATAGGCAGCTGGCGCGACAATCGAGGCTGCCCCGTTGGCGCAATCGACGACTACTTTTAATCCGGAAAGGATTTTTCCAAAAATATTATCTAAAAACCTTAAGTATTCATCAGCTGCGTTGTTATCAAGGTAGCGCTGGCGATTAATACTTTGGATATCTGCCTCAGAAAAAGATTCTGATTGCATATTTGATTCGATTTGTTGTTCGATTTGGTCGGTTAGTTTCTCGCCACCTGCGGCAAAGAATTTGATTCCATTATCTGGCATTGGATTATGTGATGCAGAAATCATGACGCCAAAGTCATAGCCACGGCTTTTTACAAGGTAAGCGATTGCCGGTGTCGGAATAGTTCCGGCTAAATGAATTTCGACTCCTTGTTTTTCTAAACCAGCGATTACCGCCGCCTCTAGATATGCAGCAGATTCACGTGAGTCATTACCAATAATTGCCTTTGGATTTTTTGATTTAGATAGAACTTTTGCAGCGCTGACCGATAAATTAAAAATTAACTGGCTAGTGAGTTCGGTTTTAGCGATTCCTCTAACACCGTCGGTGCCAAAGAGCGCCATGATCTAACTTGAAAGTTAGCGCTTGCTATATTGCGAGCGTTTACGTGCCTTCTTTAATCCGTACTTCTTGCGTTCAATTACACGAGCATCGCGGGTTAGGAATCCGGCTTTCTTCAAAGATGGACGGTTTGCCTCTAGATCAATAGCGTTTAATGCGCGAGCAATTCCCAGGCGCAATGCACCAGCTTGACCAGAGATTCCGCCGCCAGCGATTCGGGCAATAACATCATAAGAATTTTCAGCGCCAACTGCGCGGAACGGTTCAGAGATTAATTGTTGGTGTACTTTGTTTGGGAAATAAACACCTAGCTCTTTGCCATTTACTGTCCAACGACCATTACCTGGTACCAATCGAACTCTGGCAACTGCTTCTTTGCGACGACCGACGCCACGTCCGGGTGCCTTAATCGCAGCGCGATTAGTCGCTGCCGAAGGTGTACTGGATGTGTATGAAGTCAGTTCGGTATCGCTCATTTAAATATTTCTCCTGATTATTTAATTATTTGGGAAACTTGTTCGAATTTATATGGAGTTGGATTTTGCGCACTGTGCGGATGAGTTGGTCCGGCGTAAACCTTCAATTTTGAGAAGGCAGCCCGTCCTACTGTGTTTTTAGGCAACATTCCTTTAACCGCTTTTTCAACTGCCCGAGTTGGAAATTTTTCAAATAATTCGGTGTAAACCCGGCTAGTGATTCCACCTGGATAACCAGAGTGTTGATGCGCCATCTTTTGTTTCTTCTTTGCGCCAGTCAAAACAACTTTTTCCGCGTTGATCACAATTACAAAATCTCCCATGTCCATATGTGGAGCAAATGTGGTTTTGTTTTTTCCACGCAAAATTGCAGCAGCATGAGTTGCTAAACGACCGAGCACAACATCTTGTGCATCAATCACAAACCACTTACGTGATATGTCACTTGGTTTTGGAGAATAAGTACGCATAAGGGGCGAAAGAATACCTTTGACTACAGGTTCAGGTCAAAAAACTGAATTTAATACTCCCAAACTGGATTATTTGACTCGTGAACCTTTCCAGTTGCTGGAAAAATCAAATATCTATCAAAGCCAGCGGTGAACCATCGATCATGTGTAACTGCAACCACTGTGCCGGTAAATTGTTCAAGACCTTGTTCCAAAGCTTGTGCCGATGCTAAATCTAAGTTATCGGTTGGCTCATCTAGTAATAACAAAGTTGCGCCGCCAAGTTCTAACATAATTATTTGAAATCTGGCTTGCTGTCCACCTGATAGCGACTCAAATTTCTGATCTGATTGATTATGTAATTCATATTTACGCAGCACGCTTTTGGCAGGTCCTAATTGCAATGAGTGCTCTTGCCACAATATTTCCAGCAAAGTTTTACCGAGAAACTCAGGATGCGCATGTGTTTGTGCGAAATATCCCGGTACAACTCGGGCACCTAATTTCCATTTTCCAGAGTGAGCAATCTCTTCACCGGCTAACAACCTAAGAAAATGTGATTTTCCCGTGCCATTTTGTCCCAGAATCGCAATTCGATCTTGATAATAAAACTCAACTGTAAATGGGTCAGTTAATCCTTTAAGTTGTAACTCTTCGCAGGTAATTACTCGTTCGCCGGTGCGGGCTCCTTTAAGTTGTACCTTCACATTTTGTTCAATCGGTGGTGATTCAGGTGGACCTATCTCTTCAAATTTTCGCAATCTAGTTTGCATCGCCCGATACTTTGATGCCATATCTGGTGAGCTTTTTGCTTGAGATTGTAAAGTTCTTACTAATTCGACCAAGCGTTCATGTTCCTCTTCCCAACGCCGCAACATCTCGGCAAATCTTTCAATGCGAGCCTTTCTAGCATCGTGCCAACTCGCAAAATTTCCACCGTGTACCCAAACCGTATTTCCAGTTGCGCCAAGTTCTACTGTGACAATTCGCTGGGCTACTCGATTTAGAAGTTCGCGATCATGACTTACAAATAAAATCGTTTTTTCTGATTGCACTAATTGCTGTTCCAGCCATTCTTTTCCGGGCACGTCTAAGTAATTGTCTGGCTCATCTAAAAGTAAAACTTCATCACTTCCCCGAAGTAACGAGGAAAGCACCAACCGTTTTTGTTCGCCTCCGGATAAAGTGTTTACAGAGCGATCTTTTACTTCATCATAACTTTTTCTCAGTGCTTCATTGCAACAAATATCCCAAGTTACTTCTAAGTCGTAACCACCAACATCATTCCAATCTGAGATAGCTTGCGCATATTGCAGTTGATTTTTCTCATTATCTTCAGTTGCTAATTTGGCTTCGGCGCTAGCAAGGCTTGCGGCAACTTTTCGAATTTTTTCACTCGCTACTGAAATCAAAAGTTCTCTTACTGTGGTGTTATCTCTGACCTGACCAATGAATTGCCGCATTACGCCCAGCCCACCGGTAATAGAAATAGCACCAGCATGCGGTTCTAAATCTTTACAAATCATTTTCATCAATGTGGTTTTACCTGAACCGTTTGGACCGACCAAAGCTACTTTTGTGCCATCGCCAACTCGAAAATTAATGTTGTCTAATAAAATGCGACCATCTGGTAACCAATACTGAACTTCACTTACATCAATGTGTCCCAATTAAAAATCCTCATCCCGTTTAGCAATCGTGCGCTCGATTCGCTCGAGATACTGTGATGGCTCTGGATAGTCCACCTGCCAAAGCGATAAGCCTTCGGGTGGAAAAACATAACTATCCGGAATTCGTACCTTATTTATTAAGGTTTCGCGCATCCATTCCGGTGAAAATCTTCCTTCGCCAACGCAAACACTGGCGCCAACTAAATTTCTAACCATCGAATATCCAAAGGCATCGGCCACCACATCGGCAATGATGACGCCATCTATTTGTCGCCATTCAAATCTCTGCAGATCCCTAATAGTGGTGCCGCCTTCTCTAAATTTACAGAATGCGAAGAAATCATGTTCACCTAAAATCAATTTGGCAGCCTGATTCATCGCAGCGATATCTAATTTTCTAAACCAAGTAGCCACTTCAAATCTTTTTAATGGTGGCACTACCTGATTGTCATCAATAATTTGATATCGGTAGTGTCTGCGAAGCGCAGTGAAGCGGGCGTGAAAATTATTTGGTGCGATTTGCACATCTAATATTCGTAAATCTTTCGGCAGTACTCGATTGCATCGATATTTAAGATTCTGTCCAGTTTCACTTGTAACAAAATCTTCGGGAAGATCCACATGAATCACCTGATTTCGGGCATGGACTCCGGCATCAGTGCGACCTGCGACTGTGGTACTTACTTCAATTTTTGCAAGGGTAGATAAGAAATCTTCTAACTCTTGTTGAACTGTTCTTAAGTTTGGTTGTTTAGCCCAACCAGAGAAGTGAGTACCGTCGTAAGCTAAATCGATCCGTAAACGGGAAAACCCACGCTCTGGTTCGAGAGTGGGTTTTGCCATGAGAATTAAAAAACTTAATTACTCAGATTTTTTTGGCGAAATCTCCTCTGCCAACATTTCGATTACCGCCATTGGAGCATTGTCACCTTTGCGCGGACCGATCTTGGTGATTCGGGTATATCCACCATTGCGCTTTTGAAACTTTGGTGCAATTTCGGTGAAAAGAGCATGCACTACCGATTTGTTAGCAATCTTTGCCATGACCCGGCGACGAGATGCCAGATCACCTTTTTTCGCTTGGGTAATCAAACGTTCCGCCAGCGGGCGTAGACGACGCGCTTTTGTTTCGGTAGTTGTGATTTTTCCATTTTGAAAAAGTTGTTCCGCCAAAGTATTTAACAACAATTTCTCATGTGAGGAATCACTGCCCAAGCGGGTTCCTTTACTTGGCTTTGGCATCTTTTATCCCTCTCTCTACTCTTCTTATCTTTTTTTTAACTAGTTCTTACTCAGCGTCGACTAAATCTTCGTCAACTGATTTTCCATAGTTGGCGTGCTTGGTTGGATCAAATCCGACTGGACTATCTTTTAATTGCATTCCCATCGAATTTAGTTTCGCCTTAACCTCATCAATTGACTTAGATCCAAAGTTTCTAATGTCCATCAAATCTGCTTCAGAACGTGATAACAACTCACCAACTGTGTGAATACCTTCGCGCTTTAAGCAGTTATATGAACGAACTGTTAAATCTAGATCTTCAATTGGCAGCGCCATGTCAGCAGCGAGAGCGGCATCTTGCAGGGATGGTCCCATTTCGATTCCCTCTGCATTCATATTCAATTCTCTTGCCAAACCAAACAACTCAACTAATGTCTTTCCAGCCGATGCCATTGCATCTGCCGGTTTAATTGATTGTTTAGTCTCGACATCTAGAACTAGGCGATCAAAGTCGGTACGTTGTTCAACACGAGTTGCTTCAACTTTGTAGGTAACGCGCAATACTGGAGAATAAATTGAATCGACTGGGATTCGACCAATTTCACCACCTGATTGTTTGTTTTGTACCGCGGTCACATATCCACGACCGCGTTCTACCGTTAATTCAATTTCAAATTTTGCTTTCGAGTTCAGCGTTGCAATGTGCAGGTTCTTGTTGTGAACTTCGACTCCGGCCGGAGCTGCAATATCTGCACCAGTAACAGTTCCTTCGCCAGTCTTTCGAATGTAAAGCAAAGCTGGCTCATCATTATCTGAGGAGATCACCAAATTCTTGATGTTCAAAACAATTTCGGTCAGATCCTCTTTCACACCTTCTAAAGTTGTGAACTCGTGCAAAGCGCCATTAACTCGAATACTGGTAACAGCTGCACCAGGTATCGATGAAAGCAATGTGCGACGAAGTGAGTTACCAAGGGTGTAACCGAAACCAGGTTCTAGCGGTTCAATGATGAACCGAGAACGATATTCACTTACTACTTCCTCAGTGAGGATGGGGCGTTGTGCTATTAGCACTATTTTCCTCCGTATCGTGGAAGATCCACTATTTGATCTTCCGGTCTTGGGCCGTTATTTAGTTTTTAATTACTTGCTGTACAACTCAACGATTAATTGCTCTTGTACTTGGGTATCAATTACCGGACGTGTCGGTAATGAATGAACCAATATGCGCATTTTTGAACCAACTACCTCTAACCAGGCTGGAACCGGCTTTTCGCCAAGTTCTGCGCTAGCGACAATAAATGGGGTCAAATCTAGGGATGCAGTAGCGACATCAATTATGTCCATTGGTGAAACTCGAAATGATGGAATATTTACCGCTTTGCCATTTACCAAGAAGTGTCCGTGACGAACCAATTGGCGAGCCATATCGCGACTTTTTGCAAAGCCAGCGCGATAAACCACATTATCTAAACGAGTTTCTAGTAAAACTAAAAGATTCTCACCGGTTTTACCTTGCAAACGGTTAGCCTCTTCGTAATATCCGCGGAATTGTTTTTCTAGCACGCCGTAAATACGAGCGCACTTTTGTTTTTCACGCATCTGCACTAAATACTCTGAATCCTTTGAACGACCACGGCCATGTTCACCTGGTGGATATGGACGTGATTCGATTGGACACTTTGGACCATCGCACTTTGAACCCTTAAGGAAAAGTTTTACTTTTTCTCTGCGGCAGCGTTTGCAATCTGCACCAATATATCTGGCCATGATTTCTCCTTATACTCTGCTTAAACTCTGCTCAGACTGCTTAAACTCGACGTGGTTTCGGTGGACGGCAACCATTGTGTGGAGCTGGCGTCACATCTGCGATCGCGCCAACTTCAAGTCCGGCTGCTTGTAATGAACGAATTGCAGTCTCACGGCCTGAACCGGGACCTTTCACAAAGACATCAACTTTCTTCACACCATGTTCCTGCGCTTTCTTTGCAGCAGATTCCGCCGCCATTTGAGCAGCGAATGGTGTGGATTTACGTGAGCCTTTGAAACCAACTTGGCCAGATGAAGACCAAGCAATCACGCCACCACTTGGATCGGTGATTGAAACAATTGTGTTGTTGAAAGTGCTTTTAATGTAAGCGTGACCAAATGAAACATTTTTCTTTTCGCGTTTGCGAATCTTTGGTTTCTTCGTCGCCTTTTCAGCGGTAGCGGTGGCTTTTTCTTTTTCGTTAGCCATTATTTGGTCTCAATCTTTTTGCCGGCAATTGGAATACGTGGACCCTTTCGAGTGCGGGCATTTGTATGTGTGCGTTGTCCACGAACTGGTAATCCTTTACGGTGACGAACACCTTGGTAACACTGAATATCCACTTTGCGACGGATATTTGCCGCAACTTCACGACGTAAATCTCCTTCAATCTTGAAGTTGGCTTCGATGAATTCACGAAGCTTTGCTAAATCAGGTTCTTGTAAATCTTTAACTCGGGTATTTGGATTAACGCCAGTTGCTGCCAATGTTGCCTGCGACCTGGTCAAACCAATTCCGAAAATATATGTAAGCGCAATCTCGACCCGCTTTTCGCGAGGCAGATCAACACCGACTAGACGTGCCATCTATATTCCTAGTTCTAATCTCCGAAAGGTCCTCCGCAGTGCTCTCGATTTTTATTAATCGAGCCTTAGCCTTTCGGTCCAAGGGTTACCAAAACTTTTTTGCAGTTTTGGTCTGCACCACGCGTTACTAATTAGCCTTGACGTTGTTTGTGGCGAAGGTTGTCGCAAATAACCATTACGCGACCATTACGACGAATGACTTTGCATTTATCGCAAATCTTTTTCACGCTTGGTTTAACCTTCACGAACTTTTCCCTTCACAATTACAACAGCTAAATTATTTTCGCTATTACTTATAACGATAAATAATGCGACCTCTGGTGAGGTCATACGGACTTAGTTCAACCACAACTTTGTCAGCCGGAAGAATACGAATGTAGTTCTGTCGCATCTTTCCGCTGATGTGTGCTAAAACTTTATGTCCGT
>CALMJB010000113.1 GCA_937864205.1 uncultured Actinomycetes bacterium
TTGATTTTAGAGGCTGTGCTCAAGCGTGGTGACCAGCCCAAATAAGGGTATTTTGCTTAACTTCCCCCATGGAAGAAGTTTCACGTGAAACACAGAGCAAACGTGTAATCGGAGTACGAAGGCTTAAAGAACCAATGGTTGCGCCGATTAAAACAAGGGTAATCACGGTAGCCAACCAAAAGGGCGGGGTTGGAAAGACCACAACCACGGTGAACCTGGCTGCCGCTTTAGCGATGGGTGGGTTACGGGTACTAGTTATTGATCTAGATCCCCAAGGAAACGCCACTACCGCGCTAGGGGTGGATTCATCTCAAAATGATGGAGTTTTTGAGGCACTCATAAATGACAAACCGTTAGATGAGTTGGTTATCAAAGTTGCTGGCTTCCCAAACTTGGAAACTGTTGCCGCAAATTCAAATTTAGCTGGTGCTGAGATTTTGTTGGTTCCACAAGTTGGTAGAGAGTTCAGATTAAAACAATCACTAGAAACATTCTTAGAAAAAAAACAAAACCAAGGACAAAGATTTGATTATGTTTTTATTGATTGTCCACCTTCGCTTGGTTTGTTGACTATCAACGCTTTAACGGCTGCCAAAGAAGTACTTGTTCCGATTCAGTGCGAGTATTACTCACTGGAAGGTTTAACTTTGTTAATGGATACATTAACGCAAGTACAAAAACGTTTAAATCCAAATATTTCCTTATCAACTATCGTGTTAACGATGTATGACAGCAGAACTCGATTATCAAATGATGTTGCTGAAAATGTAAAAAAACATTTCCCAAATCAATTAATTGATACTCCGATTCCAAGAGCGGTACGTGTTTCAGAAGCACCATCATTTGGGCAAACCGTTATGACATATGACGCGGCATCACCCGGAGCACTCGCTTATCTATCAGTTGCTAGGGAAATTGCGATTCGAGGTGCGGTCGCGGCATGAGTAATAGAAAAGGCGGTTTAGGCCGTGGTTTAGATGCACTCATTCCGCAATCAGTAATTCCAAGTGACATCACAACAAAATCTGGAATTCAAGTTGCAGATAGAAGTGAAATTTCATTAGAGGATATTGAAGCTAATCCAAAACAACCAAGAACGGTTTTTGATGTTGATCAATTAAATGAATTAGCGCAATCAATTAAAGAAGTGGGTTTATTGCAACCACCGGTAGTAAGAAAAATTTCGGCAAATAAATTCCAATTAATTATGGGCGAGCGAAGATTTCGGGCTGCCAAAATAGCTGGACTAAAAACAATTCCGGTAATTATTCGACAAACATCTGATGATCAATTATTAAGAGAAGCATTAATTGAAAACATTCATCGCAGCCAACTGAATCCGCTTGAAGAAGGAGCGGCTTTTGCTCAATTATTACAAGATTTTGAATACACACATGATGAGTTGGCGGCAAGATTAGGTAAATCCAGACCAGCAATTTCAAATACATTGCGGCTATTAAATCTGCCTCCGACAGTGCAACGTAAAGTTGCAGCAGGAGTTATTTCAGCGGGCCACGCCAGAGCGCTACTTTCAATTGCTGATCTTGCCGAGATTGAAAAATTAGCCAACCGAATAGTTGCCGAAGGATTGACGGTCAGACAGACTGAAGAAATTGCCAGCAATTTAACTCCAAAAAAACCGGCAAAAAACTCATCAAACAACGGCAAATCAAAATCCGACAACAAAGAACAACTGCGCGAAATAGCCGATCAAATCGGCAACAAATTAGATACCAGGGTGGTTGTCGAACTAGGAAAATCTAAAGGCAAGATCACAATTGAGTTTGCAGATATTGAAGATTTAAACCGTATAAAACGGATTATTAACCAAAACTAGATAAGTTGGCGCCGTTCCATTTCTTCGGTGATTACCGCACCTAAAGATTTAACTCCCTCTTTGATTCTTTCAGGTGTCGGATAACAATAAGAAAGTCGCATAGACCATGTACCGAAACCATCGGCGTAAAAGGCGGTACCCGGAACATATGCAACTTTGGCAACAATCGCTTTTGGCATTAACGCATTGGTATCAATTTCAGGTGGCAAGGTAATCCAGACATAAAAACCACCTTCAGGTTTAGTCCAACTAGTTCCTTTTGGAAAGTATTTTTCAAGACTTTCTAACATTGCGTCTTTACGGACCTTATATAACTTGGTGAAAGAGGCGATTTGTGCTCGCCATGGTTGATCAGACAAATAACTAGAAATTGAAAGTTGGGAAAAATTCGATGGACATAAAATTGAAGATTCACTGGCAATTACAAGTTTTTCTTTCAGGCTTTGCGGAACAAGTGCCCAACCAACTCTAAAACCAGGTGCAATAGTCTTAGAAAATGTGCCTAAATAAATAACATTTTCTGAATCCTCGGCCCGCATCGCATTGGGCGATGGCCGATCAAACCCAAGTAATCCATACGGATTATCTTCAACTACAAAAATTTGTTCGGAATGACAAATTTCTAATATTTCAGTACGGCGATCTGCGCTAAGTAAAACTCCAGCTGGATTTTGATAGTTTGGAATCAAGTAAATAAATTTAATTTTTCGGCCAGATTTTTTAATTTGCGAAATGGCATTACGAAGCGCCTGCGGAATCAAACCGTTTTGATCCATCTCCACATGCACAACTTGTGCTTGATACTGTTTAAAAGTTCCAAGCGCACCAACATATGATGGAGCTTCAACCAGAATCACATCACCTGGATCAATGAAAATTCGGGTAATTAAATCGAGGGCTTGTTGTGATCCGGTCGTAACAATCACATCATCTGGATGCGCACTTATTCCTTCTAGTGCCATCACATCACAGATTTGTTCACGTAATTTCGGATGTCCTTGGCCGCTGCCATATTGCAATGCCTCTGCACCATTATCTTGAATTAATTTGTTTACGACTTCTGCCATTACCTCCATAGGTAGAGCAGTTAAATTTGGCATTCCACCAGCTAGCGAAACTATGTCTGGTCTGGAAGCTACGGCGAATAATGAACGAATTTCACTGGCTTTCATGCCCAGTGCTCGATTGGCAAACCGATCAGTTAGATTCTCTGGTAAGCCAGTGTGGAATCGTTTTTGTTCAATACTCATTAACAAATTCTAATTCAAAATTAGGGTGCAAATTCCCGCACTAAATTCATAAAATAATCGGAATTGAATATTTAAGTAATTAAAGGTGCGGTTATTTGCGAATACCAGCTCTACGTAAATCGGAGATTCTCAACGTGCCGGTTTTAGCATCTTCCTCTGCTGATAAATAAAGCCTTTGAATTGCAATCACAATTGATTCCACGATTTGCTCTCTGGTTTTTAATTCTGCCAGCAACTTGGCATCTTTTGGATTGCTCAAATACCCGAAGTCGATTCGAACCACCGGCGCTTTAATCAAACGCAATAAATCCCAGCTTTTTGGGTGGGTGCGACAATTTTGAAATTCGGTTCGAGCACAAATCTCACGTTGTACTAAATTGGCAAATTTTTCCCCAATAACAGAGTGAATTCCATGAGTTGTCGATCCGTAATAATAAGTAGCGACACCATTTGCTTTTTCATTTTTGTATTTATCGACCTTTAATGCGATCACTAAATCTGGATTAACTGAGTTAGTAAATTGAATTCGTTGGTTTTCAAGCGGAGAATTTTTTGCACTGCGGGTTAAGTAAACCGAGACACCAAGTGCAATTAATCTTCCTTCTAATCTTTGTGCGATATCAAACATAGTTTCAGATTCGATTACCCCAAATCCAACTTCACCCGTGAATTCGCCACCCCAACTTGGATCAAGCACAATAACTTTGTTAGCGAGCGCAGGTCCACGTTGGGCGTGATAAGTATGTTCACGCAATTGTGCTGGTGCACCGCCAGAAACTGTCTTAACTAATCTCATCAACGCAATCAACGTTGCTGGTCCAAACTTGCCATCAACCGGCAAGCCAGCAGATTTTTGAAACTCTTTTACCGCTGATTCAGTGCTAACGCCATATATGCCATCGATTTTGCCGCAATTAAAACCCATTTCAATTAATCGAGTTTGCAACGAAGTCACATCGTCGCCGTGCATTAATGCACCAGTAGAGATGGAGAGAACTCGATCTCCTAATTTCCATCGAGCCTCTTCTAACATACGCGCAGTTACGGGATTAATGATTCCTGTTGCAGTAATACCTCTGCCTTGTTGAAAAGCCTTAATTGCTTCTTCAACTTTTTCATCAAAATTTTCAGTAGCAATATTTAATAAACCCAACCTAACTAAGGTGTTGGTTACAAGTAGTACCGAATCTCCGCGATCACCGCGGACTAATTCGGTACTCATCTAAAACTCCGGCTTAAAACTTTTTAGTTCCGAATTATTTTATGTAACTTTCTAGATCCTTTAAAAGTGCGGTTTTGGGTTTTGCTCCAATAATGGTCTTTACGATTTGGCCATTAACGAAAACATTCATGGTCGGGATTGATGTAATTCCATACTTTTGCGCAATAGCACTCTCTTCATCGGTATTTAGTTTTACTATTTTTAGTTTTGTGCCATGTTCGTTGGAGATTTCTTCCAGAATTGGGCCAACAGCTCGACAAGGACCACACCATTCCGCCCAAAAATCAACTAAAACCGGGGTGTTGCTTTTTAGTACAACTTGTTCAAAATCTGCAGTGGTTACTTTTGTCGTTGCCATCATTTTTCCTTACTTTTAATTTACGTTTATATTCAAATTCAAGGGAATTCTACTCATTTAATACTATTTAAATTACATTGAAATTAACTTAAAGCAGTTAAATACTTTTCCGCATCAAGGGCAGCTTGGCAGCCAGTTCCAGCAGCGGTAATTGCTTGGCGGTATCTATGATCAACTAAATCACCGCAAGCAAAAACACCTGGGACATTTGTCAAAGTTGTACCAGATTGCACTTTTGCGTAGCCATCGTTATCTAGGTCGACTTGACCTTTAATTAGTTCACTTCGAGGCAGATGTCCGATAGCAACAAACAACCCGGTGAAATCTTGAATTCGTTCCGTTCCACTTTTTAAATCTTTTAGTTTTAATCCAGTTACCTTGTCTGTGCCAATCACATCTATGACCTGGGTATTGAACAAAAATTCAATCTTTGGATTATTTTTTGCTCGCTCAATCATGATTTTAGAAGCCCGTAATTGCTCGCGGCGATGAATGATTACCACTTTGCTGGCGAATTTTGTTAGGAAGTTTGCCTCTTCCATTGCAGAATCACCGCCACCGACAACTGCAATAACTTGATCGCGGAAAAAGAAACCATCACAAGTGGCGCACCATGAAACGCCGCGACCGGAAAGCCGTTTTTCATTCTCTAATCCAATTTCTTTATATGCAGAGCCAGTCGCAAGAATTAGACTTTTTGTTTTTATTAAGTTGCCAGAACCATCCTTTAATTCTTTTACTTTTCCATCAAGTTTCATCTCGACAATGTCGTCGGTAATTAATTTTGCTCCAAATCGTTCCGACTGCTTACGCATTTGTTCCATTAAGTCTGGTCCCATCACTCCATTTGGGAAACCTGGGAAATTTTCAACCTCGGTGGTATTCATCAATGCACCACCCGCGGTTACTGAACCTTCATAAACAATCGGATTTAATTGTGCCCGGGCGGCATAAATTGCGGCGGTGTAACCAGCAGGACCAGAGCCAACGATTACAACTTCATGCACAGTTTCTTGATTCAAATTTGCTCCGATCTACTTTCTCAAGCCTGAACTACGTAACAGCAATGAAACCGCCTCTGAAACCTCTGAAATTTTCATTAACCTACTAGTAAAAATATAAATCAAACTGGTAATTGATAGAACAATTAAAAGGGATATGAAATTCCCGCTTGGCAGACTATTTCGAAAAAACCATAACGGAATCAAACCCACACCGGTTACTGCAATGAGTTTGCAATAGAAAAAAAGAATTGGCGATAGATTTATTTTTAAACCATGCCTGCTCAAAAATGCAAAACTTAAGAATGTTCCTAATAAGTAGTGAATTGGAAAGGTGACTCCCAGCCAAACTGTGACCCATTCTGGTTTGAAAACCATAACTCCAAAAATAGACAACAGAATGGCTACGATATTTATCACCAAATTAATCTGAGCTTGCGCTTTCACATTTTCAAAGGCGTTTAAACCACGCATAATTATCAAATTTATACTCAATGGAATAAGTCCCAGTGATAAACCAGAGAGCACCAACCCTAAATAATTTGCATCTTTTGTCGGCAGATCAAAGTAAAGATTTTTTGCAATTAATGGTCCGAAAGCGAGGAATATCAATGCTGCCGGTACCGTGAACACCCCAACAGTTTTCAAGGCACTGGTTAAGGACTCTTTCAATTCGCTAAGTTGATTATCAATTACATGATTAGACAATCTTGGTAATAGCGCGGTAATTATGGAAACGGTAATAACTGAATGAGGCAAAATCATTATCAAATAAGCATTTTGATACGGAGTAAAACCAACTCCAGTGCTGATTCCAGCTTCGGCCGCTTTGACACCCGCGCTAGTTGCTAGATTCACAGTAACTAGGTAACTCAATTGCGAAACTACCGCATAAATAAAGCTCCAACCTGCTAATTTCACAGATTTACCTAAACCACTATTTCGCCAATCAAACCTAAGTCGAAGTTTTATACCCGCCCTTTTTATTACCGGTAACAAGATTGCCGCTTGAGCCAAATATCCAAATGTTGTGCCCAGCCCTAACCATGCAACTTCAGAGTCAGAGATATTTCCTACTGAAATATCCCGCCGATTTAAGAGAAACCAACCTAATAAAACTATGACAATAATGTTATTTAAGACCGGAGCCCACATCATTGGACCAAATTTGTTTTTTGCGTTCGCAATTTGACCAAGCAACATAAATACACCTAAAAAGAAAATCTGCGGTAAGCAGTAGCGCATAAATGCAACCGTCAAATTAAATTCGGGCCGACCGTTAAATTCCGGAGCATAAATATTCACTAACCACGGTGCAGCTAAAACTCCGAGCAATGTTAAAAAGAACAAAACTGTTACTACTGATGAATACAACTTCGAAATAAACGCTGCGCCACCATCAGAATCTCTTAAAGATCTAACAATCTGTGGCACAAATACTGCAGTGAGTGCACCACCTATCAACAAGTTGTACAAGATATTTGGCATTGTGTTTCCGACGTTGTAGGTGTCTCCTAACAATGCAGTTCCAAGTACTGATGCCAACATTAAATTTCTAATCAAACCGGTGATACGAGAGAAAATTGTGCCCAGTGCCATGGCAGAAGAGGCTTTTACAATTGAATCATCAACCACGGCTTATCCCTTTTCCTTTGGCAACCAACGATTTCGGCGCAGGTAATTCTTCACCTTTATTTGATTTAAATCTGCGAACACTCTGCGTGATTACTCCGATTAATAAAAGAAGTGCTGCAATAGAAGTAAGCCAGGTTGTAGTGGTTGAAATAACTGTTAAGTTCAAAGAAATGTAAACCGGGTAGCCAATCGCTTTTCCATCTAAATCTGTGAGTTGAACTTGCAAGGCGCTGGTGCCAGAGGCAAACACATCTATAGGTAGCAATACTTGTTTTTTAGAATTGGCGGGTAATTCAATTTCACCCACAGATCTTGTACCAACCTTTAAGTTTGTAGGTTTTGCAACCATTTTAAGTTTTACATCTGATTCAAAACCATTTACTAAAGTTATTGGCAATTTTTGCTTTTCGTTTGTGACTGTAAATTTAGTCGAAGCCACTCTTAACTTATTTCTGACCTCACTCATACTTTTATTGAAATCTGCATAAAAAATCGGGATATTTTTTGCATCAATTCCCGGATTCAGTAACTGAGCCAACCTAAGCCTTTGAGCCGCTAATTCTTTAGGATTTACAATCGAGGACAAGATTCTTAACTGGGTGTCGGCTGAAACAAATGAGGTTATAGCTTCTTTTGGCAACTGCATTTGTTTTTCATTTGGTAAAGAGTTTAATTTAACTGACTTACCTAAAAATTCTTCCAAGCGAATTTTATTTACCGATTGATAGTATTCATTTTCATCTTTAAATAATTTTTCTATCCATTCTTTCGATGGATTTCCATATGAAATTGATACCGAATTGTTGGAATTTGAGACTTGCCTAAAACGATCTAACCAATTTTTTGCCACCATATTGTTTATGCCGGCTACCTCATTATTCAACGTGTAGCCATCACTCATATCTACGATTTCCTCTAAAGTGGACATATCCACCAAAAAAACTATTTTTGCTTTAGGTGTCAAAAGAAAAATCTGACCCAATTTTCCGGCAGGTTTTAATTGCTCGCCCAAGCTTTCATCTATGAACTTGCCATTCATTAATCGATTAGTTGGAGCAGAGATCAGTAACTCTTCAACCGCATTAGCTTTAAGCATAGGCACTAACAGGATGTTGCTAAGAACTAATAGCAAAATTGCTATGGATTTTTTCACGGTTTCAAATCGCCAGATTTTGCAATTAATTTTCTTTCATCTGGGTAAGCCAATATTGAAACTATCTCATTTAACGGAAACCATCTAACGTCATCAACCTCGGTTACTTGCGGTGCCAACTTTCCACCAGTTTCAATAAAAAGAAAGTGATGAACTGTTTTATGAATACGTTTTCCGCTAGCCATAAACCAAAAATCAATAACTCCTAATTCACGGACAATTTCAGGTTTGATACCAGTTTCCTCTTGGACTTCTCGTACCGCAGCTTGCTGTGGGGTCTCACCACTTTCGATATGACCTTTAGGTAAAGACCAAAGCAATCGCTCATGTGATGCATCTTTTGGATCTAACCGACCAATCAATAAACCTTTTGTTCCGGTTTTATCAACAACTAATCCGCCGGCACTTACTTCATCAACTCGCTTGGCAAACTTATGATTTTTATTAAAACTTTTACTGCGATTTTGCGCAGACCGCTTTTTGTCTGCATTTTTTTTATAACGATTACGTTTTTTAGATGGCTTGGCAGAATTATTTTGTCGCGCGGTCACGCTTTTGGAATCTGCTGCGCCACCCACATTTTCTGGGGGGGTCATAAGGCTAGATTACTGATTCATTCTGATAACTCAGGATAAGCACGATATACAAGGCGGTGTTAACTCTTTATCTTCTTTATCAATCGTTAGCCTTAGCATTTATGAAACCAATGCGCATCACAAGAGCGGCGGCGGCGAGCTTGGCTAGTGAGAGTTTGCGCAATTATGCGCCATTTGCAACAGAACTGGCCGAGCGTTTTGCTAAGTCAAATTATCAAATCGCGTTGGTTGGTGGATCAGTACGTGATGCAATCTTGGGCCGTTTCAATTCTGGCGCGCAAATGGATTTAGATTTCACAACAAATGCAAAACCGGAAGAAACCAAAAAGTTATTGACTAAGTGGGCAGACTCGATATGGGAAACTGGGGCAAGATTTGGCACGATTGCTGCAAATAAAAATGGAATAAATATTGAGATTACAACTTATCGAAGTGAAATATATGAACCAAATAGTCGAAATCCGCAGGTAAATTTTGGAGACAATATTGCTACAGATCTTAAACGCCGAGATTTCACAATTAACGCGATGGCGCTGGAATTAACAACTGATACCCCAGAGTTCATAGATTTATATGAAGGACTGACTGATTTAGAGAATCAACTAATCAGAACTCCGGCCAGCGCAACCGAATCATTTGACGATGACCCACTTCGAATGTTGCGGGCGGCCCGTTTTGCAAGTCAATTAGGTTTTTCGGTCACACCAGAGATTGTTAAAGCGATAACCGATATGTCAGATCGAATCACGATTATTTCGGCTGAACGAATTCGAGATGAACTAACTAAATTAATAATGAGTGCAAAACCGCGGTTAGGTTTAACTTTAATTGTCGAAACTAAATTAGCTGAAAAGATTTTGCCGGAGATTCCAAAACTTAAATTAGAGATAGATGAACACCACCATCATAAAGATGTTTATGAACACACTTTGACAGTATTAGAGCAGGCAATTGCGTTAGAACATCGGTTATCTGGTCCAAATCTCATCCTTAGGTTGGCGGCATTAATGCATGATGTCGGTAAACCTAAAACTCGAGTGTTATCTGGTGATGGGCGAGTTTCATTTCATCATCACGAGGTCGTAGGCGCGCGAATTACAAAAGAAAGATTAATGAAATTGCGGTTTGACTCAGATGTAATAGAAAAAGTTTCAAAGTTAGTTTATTTGCATCTGAGATTTCACGGTTATGGCGATGGTGAATGGACCGACTCGGCGGTGCGTCGTTATGTTCGTGATGCTGGTGATTTATTAGATCACTTACATGTATTGACGCGGGCAGACTGCACTACTCGCAATGTAAAAAAGGCGGCTAACCTTGCTAAAACTTATGATCAATTAGAAAACAGAATCGAACAACTTCGGGCGCAAGAAGAGTTAGATCAAATCAGGCCAGATCTGGACGGCAATCAAATCATGCAGATATTGAAAATAAAACCTTCTAAATCAGTGGGTTTAGCTTATGAGTACCTTTTGGAATTACGGCTAGAAAATGGCCCACTTGGTCAAGAACGTGCCACCGAAGAATTACTTAAATGGTGGAGTTCGAATCAGCCAAAAATTTAAATTTCCTTAAAAAAATTAAGTTGTAAAAAAATAGAAGGAAAGCAAAAAGTATTGGTAAAGATTTAGCGATACCTGATGCTGGCAGTAAAACCGCGGCCATCAGTGCACCGCAGACAATGCCAAAATTCACAACCACATCGTAAAAAGCAAAAACTCGGCCGCGATAATCATCATTTACGCGGGATTGTGCCAAGGCATCCGTAGTCACTTTTATAGCTTGTCCAAATAATCCCAAAAAGAAAGCGGAAACAATCAGATTAATTTCATTGATTGAAATAGCAAAGTTAGTTAGTGCTAAGACACACAACAAAAGCATGATTCTTATAAATCTATGCCGGCCAAATTTACTTACTCCATAAGGAGCGATTACTGCCCCGACCCCAACACCAATGCCGGCAATAGCTAGCGCAAATCCGAAACTCGTTAATCCGGTGTCTGGCAGATTTGGATCATTGAATGTATTTCGTTCTAATAACAGTGCCATTAATGTCAAAGCAGTTAAAGAACTTCTTTGTAGAGCAACGGTAACTATTGCTCGAATGATGTCATTATGTTCACGTAGTGCGACAAAACCAGCTTTTATTTCATTTACTTTGACAGTTGCCGAACTGATTTCGAATTCCATCGGCCCAATTTCTCGTTCTGTAAATCTATTCATAAAAAGTGCTGCACTTAGATAACCCAAAATAGCGATGCAAATTAGAACCGAATCAAGATTGTCTGAAGAAAAATTCAAATCTAGTAATTTTTTAATGCCGATTCCGAGTCCACCCCCAATCACAACAAAAATAGTTCCGCCAGTTACGGCAATTGCATTTGCTGAAATTAATTGCTCTTTTTTTGTGTTAGTTTCTAAAGTCAATGGCAGGGCGGCAGATAAACCGGCCAGAATTAAACGGTTTGCACCGAAAACACACAACACAAAAGCGACTAGCAATATATTTGAGAATTTATTTTGTAGAACTATCGCTATTAAAATACATAAAACTGCTCGAATTAAATTAGAATTTCTGATAATTCTTTGACGCGAAAAACGATCAAGGATTACTCCGGCAAATGGCGCGACAATTGAATAAGGCAATAAAACCGTGGCAAACGCGGTTGCTGCTGCCGTTGCATTTGGCTGACGTTCTGGTGAAAAAAGTACATATGATGCAAGTGCGGCTTGAAATAATCCATCAGTAATTTGCCCACACCATCGAACCAACAGAAGTTTTCGAAGTTTTTTACCAGAGACAATTTGCCAGAATTCACCGATATTTTCTGGGCGGATTTTAAGTCTCATCTCATAAGCGTATTTAATGAAAGCAAGATAATCTTGGCAATTATGAATCAATTCCTCACGACTATGCGCGATGTGATTGATTATTCATTAGATAGAAGGTCAACATTGGTAGCGCTATTTCGCGGTGATCCAAGTGCGACCGATGCATGTGATGCACACCCGTATTTGATGAGAGCGGCTAAATATCACGGAGAATCTACCGAACGTATCTGCCCGGTCTGTCGAAAAAAAGGTTTAACAGAGTTGCGGTATACCTATGGTGATCAACTCGGGCAATATTCCGGTCGAATAAAAAATTTAGTTGAATTGCAGGGAATGCAAAGTGAATTTGGTGAGTTCCGGGTTTATCAGGTGGAAATATGTCAGGGCTGTGGTTGGAATCATTTGATTAGATCTTTTAGTTTAGGCGATGGACAAAATCGAAAACCACCTAGAAAAGTAAAAACCATAGAGGATGAGGATTAATTAAATGAGTGAACTCAAATCGACATCCTCGAAATTATTAGTTTTAGTCTTTGGTTCATTATTTGTTATAGGTACTTTTGTATTTGGATTTGCTTATTTCACTGTGAAGATTCCAGATCCAAATGCTTATGTAAATTCGCAAGCCACCATAATTCAATATTCAGATGGCAGCGAAGTGGGCCGGATCGGTTCTGAAAATCGAACCATCGTAAAACTAGCGGCAATTCCTCTTGATGTACGTCATGCTGTGTTGGCCGCAGAAGATCGAAATTTCTATTCAGAGCATGCCTTCAGCCCCACCGGATTAGTTCAAGCAGTTTGGGATAACGTGATTACTTTGGGCAAAGGTCGTGGTGGTTCGACCATTACACAGCAATATGCAAAAACCGCTTTCTTAACACCAGAGCGATCAATCATTCGAAAGTTAAAGGAATTGGTGATTGCGATCAAACTTGAAAATCAATTTACCAAAGATCAAATTCTAGAAAATTATTTAAACACTATTTATTTTGGTCGGGGTTCTTACGGAGTTGAAACCGCTTCACAGGTTTATTTTGGGCGCAGCGTTGATCAATTAGATATTCCACAGGCGGCGGTGCTGGCAAGTTTATTGAGAAGCCCTGGTTTGTATGACCCGGCAATTAGAAAAGCCAATGAAGAACGTTTAAAACAACGGTTCAAGTATGTAATTGACGGAATGGTTGAAGAAAAATGGTTGAGCAAAGATGATGCTGAAAAAATTCAATTACCAACTGTTAAACCTAGGGTTACATCAGGTGCCTTAGCAGGACCAAAGGGCTATTTAATATCTTGGGTTGAGCGAGAATTAAATAATTTAGGTTTTACCGATGAACAACTTTTAGTTGGCGGTTATGTAATTAAGACCACCTTAGATAAAGATGCACAACAGGCGGCAGTTGATGCAGTTGATAAGCAAGCTCCGGCAAAAGCGCCAGATAATTTACATATTGGATTAGTCGCAATTCGGCCCGGAACCGGCGAGATTCTGGCGATGTATGGTGGAAAAGATTATTTGAAGTATCAATTCAATGCGGCAACACAGGGAATAACTTCAGCCGGATCTTCTTTCAAACCTTTTGCACTTATCGCTGCTTTAGAACAAGGAATTCCACTCACATCTATTTGGAATGGTGATTCGCCAAAAGTTTATGATGATGGATTAGGTCGGCCATATGAAGTTAATAATTACGGCGATGAAAAATGGGGAGACATCTCATTACTAAATGCAACCATTCATTCAGTTAATACAGTTTATGTTCCATTAGGAATGAAAGTCGGACTTGAAAAAGTTGTTGATGTGGCTCGTCGCGCCGGGATTCCAGAAAATGTTGAAATGGTGCCAGCACCTTCAGTTTCACTTGGTGTTGCCAGTCCACACGTAATTGATTTAGCCGCTGCTTATGCAACATTTGCTGCGCAAGGTATTTATGCAAAACCATTCATTATCAGTGAAGTAAAAGGGGCAAATAAGGGAGTTTTGTACCAAGGAAAAATTCAAGCTCAAGAGGTTTTCAATAAAGATGTAATGGCAGATTTAACTTACGCATTACAACAAGTAACAGTTAGCGGAACTGGAGCAGTTGTTCGCGGAATAATGCCAAATCGTCCTGCGGCAGGAAAGACCGGAACATCAAATGACAATGCATCGGCTTGGTTCAACGGTTACACCCCGCAGGTCGCCGCATCGGTTTCGTTTTATCGAGATGATGCAACTCAGACATTAAATGGAATTGGCGGTTTAACTTCAGTAACCGGTGGATCATTTCCAGCCAGAATTTGGGCAACCTTTGCATCTGCATATTTAAAGAGTCAACCGGTGGCAGATTTTCCAAGCCCGGTAAATATAGGCGGAACTGCGCCAGTTGATTTACGAAACTCAGTTCCAACATTGCCGCTTGATTCGGTGGTAAAAACTCCCACACCAACACCTTCAAAAACTAAAAAACGCTAATTT
>CALMJB010000114.1 GCA_937864205.1 uncultured Actinomycetes bacterium
ACCTGTGCAATTTTCCCAATTGATGAAGAAACTTTGCGGTATTTACGATTCACCGGCCGCAATGCCAAGCAGGTAGAGATTGTAGAAAAATATGCGAAACAGAATGCACTTTGGCATGATCCGAATAAGTCACCACGTTTTTCAGAGCATTTAGAGCTTGATCTAGCAACCGTGGTGCCATCAATTGCCGGTCCAAAGCGTCCGCAAGATCGAATTTCACTTAATCAAGCAAAGAACTCTTATGCGCAGCACGCGCCAAGTTATGTAACACCAAAAACAAATTCCACACCAGTAAAAATCGAATTAAATGGTAGCGCCACAAAAATAGAAAACGGTGATGTGGTAATTGCATCAATCACTTCTTGTACAAATACTTCAAATCCTTCCGTGATGATTGCCGCGGCACTGCTGGCAAAAAATGCCGTAGAACGTGGTTTGAAAAGTAAGCCTTGGGTTAAAACCACACTTGCACCCGGATCTAAAGTTGTGACCGACTACTATGAAAAAGCTGGCCTAATGCCATTTATGGAAAAACTTGGATTCAATCTGGTCGGTTATGGTTGTGTGACCTGCATCGGAAATTCCGGACCATTACCTGAAACAGTTAGCAAAGCGGTAAATGAGAATGATCTGGCAGTGGCCGCGGTGCTTTCGGGAAATCGAAACTTTGAAGGTCGAATTTCACCAGATGTAAAGATGAATTATTTAGCTTCACCTCCACTAGTAGTTGCGTATGCACTTTCTGGAACTATGAATCATGATTTTGAGGCCGAACCGCTTGGCACCGATACAAATGGAAAGTCGGTTTATCTAAAAGAAATTTGGCCATCGCCAGAGCAGGTGCAATCCGTAATTGATTCTTCAATTACTTCTGAGATGTTTACTAAAGATTACGCCTCAGTTTTCGAAGGTGACCATCGTTGGAAATCCCTAGAAACTCCCACCGGGAAAACTTTTGAATGGGATGCAAATTCCACCTATGTGCGCAAACCACCATACTTTGAGGGAATTACCAAAAAACCTAATCCAGTTACCGATATAAGTAACGCAAAAGTTTTGGCCGTACTTGGTGATTCCGTGACGACCGACCACATTTCGCCCGCTGGTTCAATCAAAGTTGATTCGCCGGCGGGTAAATATTTAATCGAACATGGAATACAAAAGAGCGATTTCAACTCTTACGGTTCAAGACGTGGAAATCATGAAGTGATGATTCGTGGCACATTTGCAAATATTCGATTGAAAAATTTACTGCTAGATGGAGTTGAAGGTGGATTTACTAAAGATTTCTTAAATGGTGGCGCGCAAACCACAATTTACGACGCTGCCATGAATTATCAAAAGCAAAACATTCCATTGGTGATCTTTGCTGGAAAAGAGTATGGGTCAGGCTCTTCCCGTGACTGGGCCGCAAAGGGCACTGCATTACTCGGAGTTAAAGCAGTAATCGCTGAATCTTTTGAACGTATTCATCGTTCGAATTTGATTGGAATGGGTGTTCTGCCACTTCAATTCATTGAAGGCGAAAATTTCAAATCGTTAGGCTTGACTGGCAGTGAAGAGATTTCAATTTCTGGAATAACTGAATTAAATGCTGGCAAGATTCCAAGTGAAGTTGCGGTAATCGCTGGCGGTATTAAATTCAAGGCAAAGGTGCGAATTGATACACCAGGTGAGGCGGATTATTACCGCCACGGTGGAATTATGCAGTTTGTGTTGCGTTCGCTGGTCGCATAAATTCCCAAAGTAATTCAAACAATTTAAACTATCGGTATGTCTGCCCCCGCTATAAAACTATCTGATCTCAAATCGCCAGCAGATTTAAAACAGCAATCACCACAGGCACTTGCAGATTTAGCTGGGGAAATTCGAGCATTTTTAATTGAGAAAGTTTCAAAATCTGGCGGGCACCTTGGTCCAAATTTAGGCGTAGTTGAATTAACAATTGCGATTCATAAAACTTTTGACTCACCTAAAGATGTAATCGTTTTTGATACTGGTCATCAATCTTATGTTCACAAACTTTTAACTGGGCGAGCCGATGGCTTTGATCGACTTCGTCAGCGGGGTGGGATAGCTGGTTATCCAAATAGAAAAGAGAGTGATCATGATGTGGTGGAAAATTCACATGCATCGACCGCGCTTTCTTGGAGTGATGGAATTGCAAAAGGATTTAAATTAACAAACCAAACCGATCGCCATGTGATTTGCGTGGTGGGAGATGGCGCATTAACCGGTGGAATGGCTTGGGAAGCACTGAACAACATCGCGACAAACAAAGATGAGAAATTAATAATTGTAGTAAATGACAACGAGCGCTCTTATTCGCCAACAATTGGCGGGGTGGCAAATTATCTTACGACGTTACGTAGCACTAAGGGATATGAAAAATTCTTAGATTGGGGCCGAGGTGTCTTGCAAAAAACTCCGGTAGTTGGTCAACCGATTTACAACACAATGCACGGAGTGAAAAAAGGTTTGAAGGATATCGTCGCGCCACAGGGAATGTTTGAAGACCTTGGCCTTAAGTATTTGGGTCCAATTGATGGTCATGACATCTCTGAAATTGAAAAGAGTTTGAACATCGCCAAGAATTTCAATGGTCCAATATTGGTTCATGTGATTACTGAAAAAGGTAAAGGCCATCAACCGGCAATTAATGATGAGGCGGAAAAATTCCACGCCGTTGGCGTTGTAGATCCAGAAACAGGTGAACCATTAAGTAAGAGTGGCCCAACCTGGACCTCGATTTTTTCCGATGAATTAGTCGAAATTGGCGCGCAAAACTCAAAAGTTGTTGCGATTACTGCAGCGATGCTTGGTCCAACTGGGCTAGATAAATTTAAGGATAAATTTCCGAATCGAACTTTTGATGTTGGCATCGCCGAACAACATGCCACCACCAGCGCAGCTGGAATGGCAAAGGCTGGTTTGCATCCAGTTGTAGCGGTTTATTCCACCTTTTTAAATCGAGCATTTGATCAATTGTTGTTAGATGTGGCGCTACATAAAGCTGGCGTAACTTTTGTATTAGATAGATCTGGTATCACCGGTGATGATGGTCCAAGTCATCATGGGATTTGGGATTTAGCGTTGACTGGAATCGTGCCAACATTAAGAGCCGGTGCACCAAGAGATGCAACTAGATTAAAAGAGTTATTAAATGAAGCGATTGCAGTTGATGATGCACCGACGATGATTCGATTTCCTAAAGGTGCAGTTGGTGCAGATATTCCTGCATTTGAGCGCCGCGACGGCGTCGATGTGCTTTATCGCGGAGAAAGCGCAGATTTACTATTAGTAAGCGTTGGTGCAATGGCGCAGTTATCTGTAGAAGCAGCCGCCGGCGCATATCGCGAAGGTGTCGGTGTAACTGTGGTTGATCCACGCTGGGTTAAACCTTTACCTAATTCGCTGGTCACTATGGCGGAAAGATATAAGTCGGTAGTTGTAATAGAAGATGGAATTCGCCATGCCGGAATCGCCAGTACATTGTCGGAACAGTTGCGCGAGGCTGGTTGCGAAATTGCGGTTCACTCTTTGGGTGTGCCAATGCAATTTATCGAGCATTCAAAGCGAACTGAAATATTAAATGATCTAGGTTTAACAGTTCAAAATGTAACTAGATCATTAGTTAGTTGGAGCGCACGTAATGGCGCTACTACGCCGGCAGCGATGCAACTCCCGGCGGATGAAAACGCGCGCCGCAAACCGAATCGCTAATTCCTTCTCGATCTAGATAAGGAAGTATTCCACCAAGGTGTAGTGGCCAGCCTGCACCCAACAACATACAAATATCTATCTCCGCTGCAGTCGCAACAACTTTTTCATCTAACATCATTTTTGCTTCCTTGGCGAGTGCAACTAAAGCACGTTGACGCACTTGATCTGCTGTAGATGGGGAATTTCCCGCCTGCAATAGTTTGATTGCATCAGGATTAACCGATTGGTTGCCATCTTTATCTTTGATATAAAAACTCTTGATTCCGGCTTCCACAAATTTTTTCATAGTTGGTGAAATTTTGTAACGCTCGCCAAGATTTGCATTCAATGTGGTTGCCACATGCAATGCGACGGCAGGTCCGACTAAGCCAAGTAATTCAAGTGAGGTCATTGGGAAACCAAGCGGTTTCATAGCCGCGTCAGCAACTTCGTAAGGAGTGCCTTCATCGATTGCATCAGTAACTTCGCCCATGAATCTAGTCAGCAAACGATTAACAACAAAGGCTGGTGCATCTTTTACAATCACCATAGTTTTCTTTAGCTCTTTGCCAACTGCGATTGCGGTGGCACAGCTTGCGTCATCGGTTTTAGTTGTGCGAGCAACTTCTAATAACGGCATCACCGCGACCGGATTAAAGAAATGAAATCCAACTACTCGTTCTGGATTTTTCATTCCGTCTGACATTTTTTCTACCGAAAGGGAAGAGGTGTTGGTTGCAATTACACACTCTGGCGTGACTATGGTCTCTAATTGTTTAAATAAATCCTGTTTCAACTTTAATTCTTCAAAGATTGCTTCAATCACAAAATCACAATTTGCAAAAACTTTTTGATCAGTCGAGCCGGAGATATTTGTTTTCAATCTGGTCGCGTTCTCTGGTTGAATGCGACCTTTTTCTAGCAACTTATCAATTTCGCTATTTATATAAGCCAAGCCTTTATCGACTCTGGCTTGATCTAGATCAGTGATGACCACTGGAACTTTAAGGTTGCGCAAAAATAGTAGAGCCAGCTGAGAGGCCATTAATCCAGCACCTACTACGCCAACGCGCGTCACTTTTCTAGCCAATGAAGATTTGGGGGCGCCTTCGACTTTCTTTCGCTTTTTCTGAATCAAGTTGAAGGAATACAGCGATGCTCTAAGTGCATCACTCATTACCAGATTTGCCAGCGTTTCATCTTCGGCGGCGAATCCATCGGTTAGCGAATTAGTTTGCGCGGCTTTAATTAGTTCCAGAGCTTTTAACGGTGAAGCAATCTGCGCGCCGCCGTACTTTTTTTGCACCGCAGCGTTTCCGACTGTTATTGCTTTGGCAAAGCCAGCATCATCTTTTGAATAATCTTTGCGTTCAATTTTATTTTTACCGGAAATTATCGCTGCGGCAAACTGCAATGATTTTTCTAAGAAATCTGCCGGTTCATAGACCGCGTCAACGACTCCGAGCGTGAGCGCATCTTTCGCTTTCATCATGGTGTTGTTGTTTAATGCGTTAAGAATTATTACTTTCACTGCATTTTCTGGACCTATTAATTTTGGCAAAATCGTGGCCCCGCCCCATCCGGGCACTAAACCTAAGAAGCACTCTGGCAAAGCGGTAAAGGCGGTAGTGGCAAGTGTTCGGTATTTGCAATGCAGTGCAACTTCAAGACCACCACCTAATGCAAGTCCATTTACAAAGGCAAAGGTAGGTTTCTTTGAATCGGTGAAACGACGAAAAACTGCATGGCCTAATCGGCCAATTTGTAGCGATTGTTCCTTATCTTTTAAAAACGAAAGCGCAGATAAGTCGGCGCCGGCGGCAAAAATAAATGGTTTACCGGTGATTGCAATTGCCACACTGTTAGAACTTTCCGCAGCCAAGATGGCTGCATCAAGTGCTTGTAAAGATTTCGGTCCAAAAGTATTTGGCCGGGTGTGATCCATTGCGTTATCAAGAGTTATCAATGAAAGTGAGCCACTTGCACCGAATGCAGATAAATCCACTTCGCGCACCAGCGCATTTGTCACAACTTCATCGGGTGCACCTTCAGGCAATTTAATTTCAGTACTCATAAATTTAAATTATTTCCCGTTGTAATTTGGGTTTTCCCAGATAACGGTGCCGCCCATTCCAAGACCAATACACATTGTGGTGATTCCGTATCTAACTTCAGGATGCTCGGCGAATGCGGTGGCAAGATTTAACATCAGTCGCACACCGCTGGATGCCAATGGGTGACCAACCGCAATTGCGCCTCCGTAGATATTTACTCTTGGATCATCATCTGCGATTTTGAAATAATCTAAAAATGAAAGTACTTGCACTGAAAATGCTTCGTTAATTTCAAATAATCCGATATCGGATATATCTAATCCTGCTTTCGCAAGAGCCTTCACGGTCGCCGGAACCGGACCGTAGCCCATAATTTCTGGTTCTACTCCGGCAAATGCAAAAGTCACCATTCGCATTTTTACCGGCAGATTTAACTCTTTTGCTTTTTGTTCAGATGCCAGCAGCGCACAAGTTGCACCATCATTTAAACCGGCAGCATTTCCGGCAGTTACTCGACCGGATGGACGGAATGGAGTTTTCAGAGCGGCTAATGCCTCTAAAGTTGTTTGTGGTCTTGGTGGCTCATCAACTGTGGCCACGCCCCAACCAGATTCAGCACTGCGGACCGCCACTGGAATTAAATTTGGTTGAATCTTTTTTTGTTCATATGCCTTTGCAGTTTTTTGTTGAGATGCGAGTGCATATTTATCGGAACGTTCCTTAGTTAATTGTGGAAACTTATCGTGCAATCTCTCTGCAGTTGCTCCCATTTGTAATGCATCGGTGTCGACAATACGTTCTGCTAAATATCTTGGGTTTGGATCGATGCCATCACCCATTGGATGATTTCCCATATGCTCAACGCCACCGGCAATTGCTAAATCGTATGCACCCATATTTATTGCGCCAGCAATAGTTGTCACCGCGGTCATTGCGCCGGCACACCAACGATCAATTGAATAACCTGGCACGGTATTTGGAATTCCAGCCAATATCGCAACCGAGCGACCAATATTCATACCTTGATCGCCAGTTTGAGTTGCAGCCGCTATCGCCACATCATCAATCTCTTTTTTATCTAATTTAGGGTGACGTTCTAATAATCCGCGCAGACAACGCACCATGATGTCATCGGCCCGAGTGCCGGAGTAAAGCGAACCGGCTTTTCCAAATGGGGTTCTGACCGCATCAACTAAGACAACATTGGTAACGGTTTTTGCAACTTTGGGTTTTGATTGGGAGTTATCGTTAGCCATACCGAAAAGGCTACTCGTGGGTATTTAAATTGCAAATACTGAGAATTTAGGTTTAAGCGCGGGAAAGAGTCGGCTGTTTAGATTGGGCATCGGCCTTTGATGGCGCAAGATAGAAGCGCAGGGTGATTGCCATGTAAGCGGCCCAAAGCACTAGCTGAACCCAGGAAATCTTTGTGGAAATTCCGATTGTGCCGGAAAGTATTGTGCCGATTATTGAGTTAGCCGGTAACCATGATTCTGTATTCCATGCATAAGAATTTTCACCAGGTATTAACCCGAACTCTTGGAACTCATGGATTCCATAACTTAAAACTCCGGCAGCTACCACGATTAAGGCCACCCCAGTGATAGTGAAAAACTTAGATAGATTTAATTTTATTGCCCGGTTGTAAACCAAATATCCCAACAGCACTGCGGTCGCTAACCCAAGGATTAAGCCGATTGTGGGTTCGGATGTTTGTGAAACGGTTTTGAAATTTGAATAAATAAATAAGGAGGTTTCAAGCCCTTCCCGGGCAACTGCAAAAAAAGCGGCAGAAACCAAACCAACTTTTCCTATTTGCACCGCGGTGTCGACCTTGTTATGTAGTTCGATTTTCAACGACCTAGCCGCACGCTTCATCCAAAACACCATCCAGGTGACTAATCCGACCGCTACAAATGATGTGGTTCCGGCGAACATCTCTTCGCCACGCGCACTTAGCTCTTTTGAGGTGAAGGTAAGAAATCCTCCGAAGGCCAGCGATGCTGAAATGGCGACCGCGACTCCGGTCCAGATTGGTGCAAGTAAGTGCCTTCGATCGGTTTTAACCACGTAGGCGACCAATATTCCGACGATTAGGGCGGCTTCTAGTCCCTCGCGTAAGGCGATTAGGAAGGTACTCAACATGGCCTCAGCCTAAAGAGAGTCGGGGAATTTCGCAACTTTTTTGTTGCGTAATTCTAATCACCCTCATTAGGTTCATTAACTGGCGCAGGTGGCGGGGTTGCCGGTGGCTCGGTCTGAGTCAATGCAAAACAGATTTCGCCTTCGCACAATTTCAACTGCCAATCCCGCACTTTATGGCGCTGCGCTAACTCTTTTACATATGCAGGTAATTCGGCGGTCTGAATTGGTGGCTTTGCCCAACAAATTTGTTTTAGAGCTTCGGGCGGAAATAGATTTTCAATCGGAATCTTTTGCGCCATTGAAATTTCTAGCAACTTTGATCGAGCATGCATTAATCGGGCATAACCAGGTGCATTTTTTTGGCGCCAGACTTTGGTTGGCGGAATCGAAGTCGATGCTATTCGAAGTGCCGGCCAATTTGATTCCGGCGCCGATAATGAATCCTTTAAAGCCTGCAGCCACTTTTGAAACGGTGGTGATTCTAAGCGAGTCCTTCGACCAATTATCTTGGCCAGTTCTTCACTGGTTTTTGGGCGATTTATCGCAATATCGACCATTGCTTCATCTTGCAAAACCCGGTGTGGCGCCAGATCTAATTGCCGTGCGATTTCGTCGCGCACCTGCCATAAATTGGAAATTATAAACATGGTCAATCGATCTCTTACTTTGTGCATACCAGAAGTTCGCCGCCACGGATCTTTACGAGCTGGTTTAGAGGTTTGGAAATCTTTTAATACTTGAGCAAATTCAGCCTCGGCTAGTTTTAACTTACCCTGGTTTTCCAACTCTTCAGCGATTTTGTTACGTAAATCAACCAGCAGATCTACATCGAGCGCTGCGTAAGTCAGCCACTCTGGTTTTAGCGGCCGGGTGGACCAATCGACCGCCGAATGCTCTTTAGCAAGTTCGAATTCCAGCATAGTTTCAACTAAGGAACCCAAAGCCACTTTAGGGAAGCCACATAATCTTGCACCTAGTTCGGTATCAAATAATTTTTTTGGAAACAAACCTAATTCTTTTAGGCACGGTAAATCTTGGCTGCTGGCATGAATTATCCATTCGGTTTCAATAAAAGTTTCGTTAAATCTTTCCCAAAGTTTTAAATCATCTATTCCAATTGGATCAATTAAATAGATACTTTTTTGATCCCGAGTTACTTGAAGTAGGTATGCCCTAGGTGAGTACTTATAACCAGAAGCCCGTTCGGCATCAATGGCAATAGCACCTTGCCCATCAGTTAAATCTGCGATGCAATTTTTCAGCATCTGATTGGTAGTGACTAAATCGGCACAGGTTTTTCGAGGTACTAAAAGTGGAACACTCAAATTTTTATCTTAGAACTCTTGGTATTAGGAACGTTTAATCGCGGTTGCACCATTTTGCATATTATCAATTGGTGATAAACCGGCACAGATTGCCAGTAAATCTAACCAAGCCTGCAGATGCGAAAGTAGGTTTTTCTCTGAAGTTGGAGTCCATGACGCACGAATTTCTAACTCGGATTGAGAATCTCTATCGGAAAGCGATCCAAAAGATTCACTGGCAACTCGCGTGACCGTTCCACTTGGTGCATTGAAATCACAACCGTATTTGGCAAGTGATTCCTTTAACCAAGTCCAGGCAATGTTTCCAAGTAATGGATCTTTTGCCATATCAAGTTCAATATCGGCTCTGGCAAAAGTAACCGCGCGGAATTTTCCAGCCCAACCCTCTTGGCCAGCTGGATCATGTAACAACACAAAGCGACCAGTTGCTAAATCATCTAAAACATCTGCACTCAGGGCTAATGCAAACGGAGCAAGTTTTTGCGGAGCCGGAACAGTCTCAAGAATAATTTCGGGGCGAGTTTTTAATGAAGTCAATGGTGCAATCAACTCATTAAAAGTTTGAGTACTTATGTCATTAGCCACTAGGAAATTTTAGAATCTTAATAGTGAATTATTTGGTTGCCACGACCGATATGCTGACCAGATGGCCGCCTTTCTCGCACTTTTTTCTAGTTTCCTTTGGGGTGGTGCAGATTTCTTTGGTGGTTTACTTGCAAAACGTTATAAATCGATAGCGGTCACCGCCACTTCACAATTTTTTGGTTTAGTACTTGGCACAATTTTGGTGGTAATAACTGGAACTTTTATCGCTCCTAATTTTTCTTGGAACAATTATTTAATTCCCGGAATGCTGGCTGGAACTTTTGGATTAATTGGATTAGTTGCCTTTTACGCCGGTTTAGCTACTGGCAAGATGGGCGTGGTCTCACCGATTAGTTCGCTGAGCGCCTTAATTCCCATCAGTGTCGCATTCATTAATGGTGAAAAACCAAACAATCAACAACTAATTGGGATGGCAATCGCACTGATGGGTGCATTCTTTGCCAGCGGTCCAGAATTAAAAGGACGAATCACTTTGCAACCAATTTTATTTGCGTTGGTTGCCTTAGTTGGATTTGGCACGGCATTGACCTTCCTAACTCA
>CALMJB010000115.1 GCA_937864205.1 uncultured Actinomycetes bacterium
TTACCTTTGCTTTGCATTAAATCTGAAAATTTATTTAATAAATCCAAGGCTTGCGCACTATTTTTTCCAAGGACTAATTCACTCATCATGGAAGCGCTTGCAATGGAAATAGAACAACCAACTCCATCCCATTTAATATTTGAAATCTGATCTTTATCTAAATTGAGAGTTAAGGTAATTTCATCCCCACAACTTGGGTTGTTGTGATGCACCTGCATCTGCGCGTTTTCTATACGGCCACGATTTTTTGGATTCCGATAGGCGTCGAGAATTACCTCTTGATAGAGCGAATCTAGTTCCATTAGCCCACCCGAAAATACTCTTGCACCGAAATGATGCCCTTAATCAAGTCATCAATATCTTGCTTAGTGTTGTACGCGGCAAAAGATGCTCTCACCGTTCCGACTAAATTCAATTTGCGCATCAATGGCCAGGCACAATGATGTCCGGTGCGAACCGCTATTCCATATTGATCAAGTACTTGGCCAGCGTCGTGGGGATGAATTCCGGAAATTGTGAATGAAACTACGCTACCGCGGGATTTCATCTCAGTTGGCCCGACAACTGAAACTTCATTTAGATGCGATACCTCAGATAAGAATTGCTCGGTTAGCGATAACTCATGCGCTTCGATATTTTGCATTCCAAGTTGATCTACATAATCTAGAGCAGCGGCTAATCCAACCGCTTGCGCCATATTGGGAACTCCGGCTTCGAACTTGCGCGGCAATTGTGCCCACGTTGCTTTATCCATTGAAACATCATCGATCATAGATCCACCGAAGATGAATGGTTCTAGCTTTTCAAGTAACTCTTCCTTTGCCCATAGAACTCCGATACCAGTAGGACCAAAAATTTTGTGGCCAGAAAAAACGATTGCATCTACATCAAGTTTTTGTACATCTATAGGAAAATGTGGCGCGGATTGACAGGCATCGAGAATGAACAGCGTCCCATTAGCTTTTGCAATTTTATTTAATTTTTCAATGGGTGGAATCGTGCCCAGCACATTTGATTGATGGGTTAATGCGACCACTTTAGTTTTTGAATTAATCAGTTTATCGATGCCATCTAAATTAAGTTCGCCAGTTTTATCAACCTCTATCCAGCGAAGTTTTGCGCCGGTGCGTTTGGCTAATTGTTGCCACGGAATCAAATTTGCGTGGTGTTCCATTTCGGAGACCACAATCTCATCGCCAGCATTTAAGTGGATCTTTGAATCTGGATTTCCAAGTGAGTATGCCAATCCATTCAAGCTCTCAGTTGCGCTCTTCGTAAATATCACCTCTTGCGATTTAGCATTGATGAACTTAGCAACTCGTTCTCTGGCTTGTTCGTAGGCCAAACTTGCTTCTTCCGCCAATAGATGCGCGCCTCGGTTTGCCGCACCATTCATTAATTCATAAAACTTTGCTTCTGCGGCAATCACCGATTTTGGTTTTTGGCTGGTTGCGGCTGAATCTAAATAAATTAACCGATTATTACCGCGAACTTTTCTATTGAAGATTGGGAAATCAGATTTAATTAACTCTGGATCAAATGCCGGTGCTTTAAGCATTTATGTAGTCGGCGTAGCCCTTTTCCTCTAACTTCTCGGCAAGTTCTGCGCCACCTTCTTCCACAATTTTTCCAGATGCAAATACATGCACAAAATCAGGTTTGATGTAACGCAAAATTCTGGTGTAGTGCGTAATCAGCATTACTCCCATATTTGTATTTGCTTTAACTCTATTTACCCCTTCCGAAACAATGCGCAGAGCATCAATGTCTAAGCCGGAATCGGTTTCATCCAATATCGCAATTTTTGGTTTCAAAAGCTCTAGTTGCAAAATTTCATGACGTTTCTTTTCGCCACCGGAAAAACCTTCATTTAAATTTCGCTCTGAGAATGCGGTGTCCATATTTAAAGAGCCCATCGCGTTCTTCACCTCTGAAACCCATTCTCTGATTTTTGGCGCTTCGCCTCGAATTGCAGTTACTGCTGTGCGCAGAAAATTCGAAACTGATACACCTGGTACTTCCACTGGATATTGCATTGCCAGAAATAGCCCGGCTTTAGCCCGTTCATCCACACTCATCTCCAAAACATCTTTACCATCTAGAGTCACGGTGCCGCCAACAATTTTGTATTTGGGATGTCCGGCAATTGAATAAGCCAGCGTAGATTTTCCAGAGCCATTTGGTCCCATAATTGCGTGCGTTTGTCCAGACTTAATTGTTAAATCGACTCCGCGCAAAATCTCTTTTTCAAGACCATCAGTTTCGACGGTAACTTTTAAACCTTTTATAACCAGCTCGCTCATTTAGTCTCCCTGTTTGATATCAATTTTTTACACAATTTCGATCTGATCGCCAATACGTTTAACCGTGAAAGTTTTCAATTTTTCAGTAGCAGGTGGCGTGATCGCTTCTCCAGTACGCAAATCAAATTCCGCGCCGTGCAGCCAGCATTCGATTTTGTAATTGCTGATTTCACCTTCAGATAATGATGCTTCGGAGTGCGTGCAGGTGTCGGAAACTGCAAATACTTCTTCGCCAACCCGAGCGACGCAAACTTTTTCGCCATTAACATCAACTGTTACTGGTTTACCTTCAGCCAAATTAGAAAAATTTAATTGCGACATAACTATTTGCCGACCATTCCTAGTTCGAGATCAATTCGATTCATTAACCGCTCTTCAATTTCTTCATTAGATAATTTGCTGACAATCTCATTGAAGAATCCACGAATCACCAATCGTCGCGCTACCTCTGGAGAAATTCCCCGAGAACATAAGTAAAACAATTGCTCGTCATCAAATCGACCAGTGGTGCTGGCATGACCGGCACCAACGATTTCACCGGTTTCAATCTCAAGATTTGGTACCGAATCAGCCCGAGCTCCATCGGTAAGTAACAAATTCCGATTCAGTTCATATGTGTCAGTTCCTTCTGCAATCTTTCTAATGTACACATCGCCAAACCAAACGGTGCGCGCTTTTTCGCCGGCCAGCGCACCTTTGTAATTGACCCGCGATTTTGCATTTGCCACATTGTGATCAACATGAATTCGGTGTTCTAGATGTTGGCCATCGGTGGCAAAGTAAAGTCCGAATAATTCAGCGCTAGCACCAGGGCCGGAATATTCAACGGTTGGCAATATTCTGACTAGTGACCCACCGATTGAAATCGTGTAGGAATTAAATTGGCTATCTCGGCCAAGCACCGCGTGATGTTGTGCCAAATGAATGGCATCTTTGTTCCACTCTTGCAAAGTTATGAAGTTAAGAGCAGATCCGGGGGCTAGATTTATCTCAATCTCTTCACCCAAAGTCGCTGCGCCACTATTTTCGATAATCACGCTGGCGCGAGCGTTTTGTTCTAGTGAAATCACGGTTCGAGAAAGTTCTGGTGCGCCCGATGTTTTTCGCTTCAGAATCAGTGGCTGAGCTAATTCAACATTTTTTTCAACTTTTAAAACCGCGATTTCAGAAACGGTATTTCTTACCCGCGCAGTAATTTCGTCAGTACTTACATAACTTGCTGGTAATTCTTTTGCTGCAATTTTTTGAAATGTGACGCCAGAAATCTTTTGATTAAACTCTAATGAAACTGAACTGATGGCTTTGGTAGATGCATCATGCAACCCACCTAGCCGTGTCATAGGAGTAAAACGCCACGGCTCTTCTTTACCACTTGGCGTTAAATAATTTGTACTGGCAGATAAATTCATTAACCGACAGCGCCTTCCATCTGCAGTTCAATTAATCGATTTAGTTCGAGCGCGTACTCCATCGGTAACTCTTTTGCTATAGGTTCGATGAATCCACGCACGATCATCGCCATCGCTTCATCCTCGGAAAGTCCGCGGGACATCAAATAGAAAAGCTGATCATCGCTAACTTTCGAAACTGTGGCTTCATGACCCATTGAAACATCATCTTCACGCACATCTACATATGGATAAGTATCTGATCTGGAAATGGTGTCAACTAAAAGTGCATCGCACTTTACTGTGCTCTTTGAGTGATGAGCGCCTTCTTGTACTTGAACTAAACCACGATAAGAGGTTCGACCGCCTCCGCGCGCAACCGATTTGGAAATAATTGTTGACGAAGTGTGTGGCGCGGCATGAACCATTTTTGCGCCGGCATCTTGATGTTGACCTTCTCCGGCAAATGCAATTGAGAGAGTTTCACCCTTTGAGTGCGCACCCATTAAAAATACCGCCGGATATTTCATGGTTACTTTTGATCCGATGTTGCCATCGATCCATTCCATGGTGGCACCTTCGGCACAAGTCGCCCGCTTTGTTACTAAGTTATATACGTTATTCGACCAGTTTTGAATAGTGGTGTAACGAACCCGCGCATTTTTCTTTACGATAATTTCAACTACCGCCGAATGTAGTGAATCTGATGAATAAATCGGTGCGGTACAACCTTCTACATAATGCACATAAGAATCTTCATCAGCGATAATCAATGTGCGCTCAAATTGGCCCATGTTTTCAGTGTTGATTCGGAAATATGCTTGAAGTGGAATATCAACTTTCACACCTTTTGGCACATATATAAATGAGCCACCAGACCAAACCGCGGTGTTCAATGCCGCAAATTTGTTATCGCCTACTGGAATAACTGTTCCAAAATACTCTTTAAAAATATCTTCGTGTTGCTTTAAGCCAGTATCGGTATCTAAGAAAATTACGCCTTGCTTTTCTAGATCTTCACGAATTGAGTGGTAAACCACTTCCGATTCATATTGTGCTGCTACTCCAGCAATTAAGCGCTTTTTTTCCGCTTCAGGTATGCCGAGACGATCATAAGTATTTTTAATGTCCGCTGGCAGATCTTCCCAAGTCTGTGCTTGTTTTTCGGTAGAGCGAACGAAGTATTTGATTGTGTCAAAATAAATTCCAGATAAATCTGAGCCCCACGAAGGCATGGGTTTTTTATCAAATAGTTTTAATCCCTTTAAACGTAAATCAAGCATCCACTGTGGCTCACTTTTTTTATCAGAAATATCGCGTACCACCGCTTCGTTCAACCCGCGCTTTGAGTTTGCGCCTTTGTCATCGGAATCTGCCCAGCCATATTGGTACTTTCCTAAACCATCTAGTTCTGGGTGGGTTATGTTGCTCATTTTTATCTACTCGTTTCTATTGTTGTTAATTGCTGAAATTTGGCTGGTCACTTACTTACTTCTACTTTTGAACTTGAAGAAAATTTTGGAACAAATGTGGTGCAAACACCATCACCGCGGGCGATGGTGGCTAATCGTTGAACATGAGATCCGAGAATTTTTGAAAAAGCTTCGGTTTCCGCTTCGCATAATTGCGGAAATTCAACGGCTACGTGTGCAATAGGACAGTGATGTTGACACAACTCTTCTCCTTGCATTTTGCCGATGGTTTTTGCGTTAACAGTTGCGGCATATCCTTCACTGCTTAAAAACTTTGCTAACTGTTTACTTCGATCAGATGTTGGGCGATCTGATCTGATCAAACTTTCATTCTGCCGCACGAATTCATTTGCTCTAACTTTGGCAAATTCATAAATTGTTTCGCTGCCAGATTTGCTTTCTAGAAACCGAAGTGCCGATACCGCTAAATCATCATAAGAGTGTTCAAATTTTTCTCGACCACCATCGGTCATTGCAAAAACTTTGGAAGGTCTACCTCTGCCAATTTTGCTTAATTTGCTTTGGTATGGATCACGGGCAATCAAAATGCCATCGGCTATAAGTGAATCAAGGTGTCGACGGATTCCGGCTGGAGTTATCTTCAAACGTTTTGCCAAAGTAACCGCTGTCGCCGGGCCCGATTCTAAAATCGCACGTGCCACCAAGTCACGGGTCTTATCGGAGTCCCCGGTTTTTACCGCAGATCC
>CALMJB010000116.1 GCA_937864205.1 uncultured Actinomycetes bacterium
CAAATCAAGAGCGCGCATATTTTGCGACTGGATGTTTCTGGGGGGCAGAGCGCAGATTTTGGCAATTATCTGGCGTAATTGAAACTTCAGTTGGATATATGGGTGGAAGTAAATCAGAACCAACTTATAAAGAGGTGTGTACCGGACTAACAGGCCATGCTGAAACAGTTGCAATTGATTTTGACCCAACTCAAATTTCATATCTGCGATTACTAGCAGAATTTTGGATGATGCATGATCCGACATCATTAAATCAACAGGGAAATGACATCGGCACTCAATATCGAAGTGCAATTTTTACAACCTCTGATGAACAATTAAAAATGGCCATGCAATCACGGGATGTTTACCAAAAAGAATTAGATCAAAACGCTATTGGCAAAATTGTTACCGAAATTATTTCGGCAGAATCAAATAAATATTGGTTAGCTGAGGAATATCATCAGAAATATTTGGCAAAAAATCCAAATGGATATGATTGTCATTCATCCACTGGAATTGCTTATCCATTAACTTCGAATGTGATGAGGTAACTTTTGATAGAAGTAACACCTAATAAGCCAGATGGTTCTGCCTATCCGGTAAAGATTGATGAAGCGCAATTACAAAAACAGCTTGATCCGCTCTCGTATGAAGTCTTGCGAAAGGGTGGAACCGAGGTGGCATTTACTGGCGAATACACCGACACCGAAACCATTGGCGTTTACAAGTGCAAAGCATGTCATTCCGAACTTTTTCGCAGTGACACAAAATTTCATTCCGGTTGCGGTTGGCCATCTTTTTATGCGCCAACAAAAGATGATGCCGTTATCTTGTTAGAGGATAGATCGCTTGCCCCAAGAATTCGTACCGAAGTTAGGTGCGCAAACTGTGGTTCGCATCTAGGTCATGTATTTGAAGGAGAAGGTTATGCAGTTCCAACAGATCAACGTTGGTGCATAAACTCAGTCGCGTTGGTGCTCGAAGCAAAAAATTAAAATTAATTTAATTATCGACAACCCGCCAGCAATACCAAGCAACCACACTTTCAAACCCAGCAAATTTTTCGCCTGCTTTCATTAACTCTTTTGGCGTTATTTCTTTCTTCAGATTGTGCAATTTTTCCCAGCCGCGGCGCACACCAAGATCATCGACAGGCCAAATATCCATTCGACCTAGGTGAAACATCAAGAACATCTGCGCCGTCCATTTTCCAATTCCCCAAACTCTGACCAATTCCGACTCAATTTCTTGGTTTGAAAGTTTGGAAAATTTCTTAAATTCGATCTCACCGCTTTGAGTGTGTTCGGCCAAATCAATGATTGCCCGCGCCTTGGCATCGGAAACTCCGCAGCTTCTAATTTTCACTTTGCCTAATCTCAGGATTTTGGCTGCGGTTATTTCATTTTTAGTTAGTTGGATTAATCGCTCACTAATTGTTGCTGCAGCTCTAATAGCCAACTGTTGTGAAATGATCGAATGCACCAGGGTTTCAAAATGACTGTATTTAGGCTTAGTCAATCCGATGTCACAAAGGGGTGAAGCTTTTACAGTTGCTTTAAATTTTGGATCAAGGCTGATTAATTTTCGAGTCAATCTCTGCATCTTCGGCTTGGTCATTTTTACCGGCTGATATGCACTCACCGCGTAAAGATAACTAATTAGAATCAAAATAATCTAAAAACCGTAATGAAAAACTGTATTAAGGTAATGCCATGTCCGATGGCGACCTTTCTAAATTAAACATCGCTAGCCAAGTAGTTGCAGCTGGTCGTCCGAAAAAGCGCCCAGATGGCGAACTGAATCCGCCAATTGCACTTAATTCGACTTATCACGCCGGTGGCGAAATTGGTTACGGTCGATATGGAAATGAAACATGGAGTGCAATCGAAACTGCGATTTCATTATTAGAAAATGGTAAACAGAGTATTTTATTTTCATCTGGCTTAGCTGCAATAGCGGCGGTATTTGAAATTTTGCCAGAAGGAGCAGTGGTTACTTCACCTCACGATGGCTATCAAGGCACCATGGAACTTTTAAGACAACATCACAAGAGCGGCAGATTGCAGGTAAATTTCTTAGATTTTACCGATACCAATTCGGTAATTTCTTCACTTAGCAAAACTCAAATGCTTTATCTGGAATCTCCGACTAATCCAGCATTAGAAGTAATAGATCTACCAAAATTAATTTCGGCGGCGAAGAATGCCGGTTGCGGCGTGGTGGTCGATAATACTTTTGCAACCCCAATCAATCAGCAACCGTTAAACCTTGGCGCCGATATCGTCATGCATTCAGTTACAAAATATTTAGCTGGCCACAGTGATGTCTTGCTTGGTTCGCTATCTACAAATGATGCGCCGCTGCATCGCAGATTGTTAGAACGTCGCAAATACGGCGGGGCAATTCCTGGTCCGGTTGAAGCCTGGATCGCATTACGAGGAATCAGAACCTTTGTTTTGCGTATGGAACGTGCCCAATCTAATGCCATGGAATTAGCCAAGCGCTTAAGTAAACATCCAAAAGTTTCCAGAGTTAGATACCCCGGGTTACCGACCGACCCGTTCCACAATATGGCAAAAAGTTTTATGAAAGGGTTTGGCGCAGTTATTTCATTTGAAGTTGATGGCTCTAATGAAAAAATTGATCAGGTCTGTGCCGCTAGCAAATTGATTACCTATTCGACTTCACTAGGTGGAGTGGAGTCCTTATGGGAGCGTCGCCGGCGTTGGAGCACTGAATCAACATCTATTCCAGAGAATTTAATTCGATTTAGTGTTGGCATAGAAAATGTCGATGATCTTTGGGCAGATATCGAGCAAGCCCTAAAAAAAGTTAATTAAGCAGTACCTCTAAGCAAACTATGTCGGTACAGATTCGGGAGGCAAATCCTGAAGATATCGATGCCATTTTCAAATTCATCCATAAATTAGCCGATTATGAACGGGCCGCTCATGAGGCGGTGCTTTCGAAAGATCATTTAGCTGATTCATTATTTGGCGAAAATCCCCAAGTTTTTTGCGTTCTGTCCACGATTTCTGATGGTCAAGGTGCCACTAGTGAAGTAATTACCGGTTTTGCAATTTGGCATTTGAATTATTCAACCTGGTTAGCCAAACATGGCCTTTATATTGAAGATCTATTTGTTGATCCTGGGTATCGCGGATTAGGTCATGGCAAAGCATTACTTAGGTATCTGGCAAAAATCTGTGTAGATCGGGGATATCCAAGACTGCAATGGTGGGTGTTGGATTGGAATAAACCGGCAATTGATTTCTATGAATCTATTGGTGCAAAAGCAATGGATGAATGGACGGTTTTCAGAGTTAGTGGCGATGAACTTCAAAAGTTAGCCAACACTTAAAAATCAAAATGCAACTTAATCTTCAAAAGAGTAGATTAAGAACATGATTAAAGCCTTAAAGCGATTATTTACTGCGATTGCTGCGGTATTTGTAGCCTTGACCGCTTTGCGCCGAGTTTTTAATTGGTTGGCTCGTAACGAAAACGATGAGTACGAAGTCTTCGCCGATGATGAGCGCGAAGAAGCCCTTTAAAAACTAATGAGCCAATACCAATCTGGCAGTTGCAATATCGGTGGTGGCGAAGTAAAGCGCCGTCAATTGGTTGCAATGTTTGGCGCATTTTTCACAATTTCGACCTTGGTTGGTTTTATCACTCAAGATATTTCAAAAGGCGCGCGAATTAGTATTTTTCTACCAGCATTAGTTTTTGCAATCGGTTTTTTTCAATCCCGACAAAAATTCTGCGTTGCATACGGATTCATGGGCGCATTTAATTTTGGCCGCAT
>CALMJB010000117.1 GCA_937864205.1 uncultured Actinomycetes bacterium
AGATCTGAAAAGTGAAGAATGCGGATTGATTCACTCTTTACCGGAAGTAATCTGATTTCGTTTCGCCTTACAGTTATTTTCATAGGCGTGAGAAGATACCGCCATGGGATTAAAAGAAAAACTTCAATCTGATTTAACTGAGTCAATTCGTGCTCGAGAAGAAACTAAAGCCGGCACCATTCGAATGGTATTAGCGGCGATAACTACAGAAGAGGTTTCAGGCAAACAAGCCCGAACTTTAAGCGATGCCGAAATAATCACAGTTTTATCACGTGAAGCGAAAAAACGGCGAGAAGCAATTGATGCTTACGCGGCGGCTAATCGCCCAGATTTAGTTGCGAAAGAAAAATCTGAGTCTGAAGTTATTGCCGCATATTTACCTGAGCCACTAAGCGATAATGAGATTGAAAAGTTAATAAAAGAAGCAATTAATGAAACAGGTGCAAGCGGACCAGCTGCAATGGGACAAGTAATGAAATTGCTTCAACCAAAAATTGCCGGGCGGGCAGATGGCGGAAAAGTTTCTGGTTTAGTCAAGAAAGCATTAGGTAATTGATGAAATACGAGTATGTAACAGTTCCATTGCTAACTCACGCAACAAAACAAATTCTTGATACTTGGGGTTCGGATGGTTGGGAATTAGTACAAGTAATTCCTGCACCAGGCGGTGGGGAACAATTAGTTGCATATATGAAGCGAGAAATTAAATCTTGAATTTATCTCAAAAACTTTCAGAGCTAAAAGTAACTATCCCGGTAGCTGCAAAACCTGTTGCAGCTTATGTTCCTGCAGTTAAAGTTGGAAATTTAGTTTTTGTTGCAGGGCAATTGCCACTGGTCGATGGAAAAATTCCAAAAACTGGAAAAGTTTCAAATGTAGTTTCAATTGAAGAAGCTAAAGAATTAGCAAAAGTTTGTGCATTAAATTGTTTGGCAGCAATCAATTTGGTTTCAAATATTGAAAAAATTACAAAAATTGTTCGAGTTGGTGGATTTGTTAATACCTCTGCCGGATTTATTCAAGTTCCAGCTGTGATTAATGGCGCTAGTGAGTTTTTGATTGAATTATTCGGAGAAGAAATTGGTAAACATGCTAGAACTGCTGTTGGTGTGGCCGAGTTACCTCTGGATGCTCCAGTTGAAATCGATATGGTTGTTGAAGTCGCTTAACGACCGCGTTTAGATAAACGTTCGTAATCTAAAACTACAACTGCCCGTGGTTCTAATCTGACCCAACCTCGAGTTGTGAAATCTGCCAGTGCCTTATTAACGGTTTCGCGCGAGGCTCCGACTAATTGAGCTAATTCTTCTTGAGTTAAATCATGATTTACATACAAGCCATCATCTTTTTTCACGCCAAATTTTTCACCAAGATCCATGATTGCTTTGGCGACTCGACCTGGTACGTCGGCAAAAACTAGGTCGGCCAGCACTTCATTGGTTCTGCGCAATCTTTGCGCCAAGCGTCCAAGTAATTGCAGTGAAACTTCAGGGTGTGCGGTAACCCAACCAATAACCTGATCATTTGCAAGTGATAAAAGTTTTGAATCTGTAACTGCAGTTGCGGTGGCAGTGCGTGGTCCGGGATCAAAAAGCGATAACTCACCAAACATGTCGCCTGGACCAAGAATTGATAATAAATTTTCTCGGCCATCACCACTGGATGTTCCTAATTTTAATTTGCCTTCAACGACAACAAACAATCTGTCTCCGGAATCGCCCTCTTTGAAAAGAGTTTGCCCCTTATTGATTTTCACTTCTTTCATTGATGCGCGCAGAGTAGAGGCCGACGCATCGTCTAGCGCGGTAAAAAGAGGAGCTTTTCGTACTACTTCTTCATTTGTTAAAGCCACAAGGCGAAGATACCTCTAAATATTTACAAATTCCAATTGAGGTAATTTGTTTGTATTCTTCTAGTGTCCAAAAGAAAACACAAAATGATTAAGCAAACTGACGCAGTCAAGATTTATCAAATTCTCAGCAAAACTTATCCAAAAGTGAATTGTGAGTTAAAGTTTAAATCGCCATTTCAATTATTAGTTGCCACTGTTTTATCTGCGCAGTGCACCGACAAGAGAGTAAATATGGTTACACCTGCCCTATTCAAGAAATTTGGCACAGTCAGCAAAATGGCATCGGCTTCACCAAAAGAGATTGAGAAATTAATTAGATCGACTGGCTTTTTTCGTTCAAAAGCAAAAAATATCAAGGCTCTAAGCTTAAAAATTGTAAATGAATTTAACGGAAAGGTACCTAATAAAATTGAATCATTAATTCAATTACCTGGCGTTGGTAGAAAAACTGCGAACGTTGTATTGGGTCATGCCTTTGGAATTCCCGGAATCACGGTAGATACTCATTTTGGTCGATTATCAAGAAGATTTAATTGGAGTAAGCAGCAAGATCCGGTAAAAGTTGAAATGGATGTTGCAAAATTGATTCCACAAAAAGAATGGACCAAATTGTCTCAACGCTTAATTTGGCATGGCCGGCGAGTTTGCTTTGCTCGGAATCCAGCTTGTGGAGCATGTGTGTTGAAAAAAGTTTGTCCATCTTATGGAATTGGTGTAACTGACTTTGAAAAAGCAAGTGCCAAATTAAAGACCGAGGCAGATTTCATTTGAAAACAATTTCTATACTTTTACTATCTTTACTTCTTACTGGATGTGGAACTCAAGGTTCTAATGTTTCAAACCGTCAATTAAACGACTGTTCAACGATTCGATTTGATTCGAATTACAAGTCGAATACCAAGAATTTTGTTATGCCATGTCTTGCAGGCTCAAATAGTTTTGATCTTAAATCTTTAAGAGGGCCAATGATAATAAATGTTTGGGGTTCATGGTGTTTGGGTTGTCAGGACGAGATGCCATATTTTGTAGAGATGTATAACAATTCAAATTTTAAAGATAGCAAAGTTCAACTTGTAGGCGTTGATGTTGCTGAAAATAATTTTGCAGCTGGTTCTGAATTTGCCTTAAAAAATGAGATGACTTGGCCTAATTTGGCCGATGTGAACAACAAATCAAAATTATTGTTTGGCATGGGTGTGCCGGTCACTTGGTTTATCGATGAAGCTGGATCAGTTATTTATCAAAGAATCGGAGCCTACCCAGATAAAAAAACGCTGTTTAACGATGTTACAAAATATTTCGGGGTAAAACTTTAATCTTCAGATTTTCCAGAGTTCAAACCTTCAGAAATTAATTTCATAACATTTGGATCTGCCAAAGTTGTTGCATCACCCACTTGTCGATTTTCCGCCACATCTCTTAATAATCTGCGCATAATTTTGCCGCTTCTAGTTTTCGGAAGTTCGGCAACCACCATGATTTTTTTAGGTTTTGCAATGGCTCCGATTTCATTAGCAACGTGGTCTTTTAATGACTTTTCTAGTTCGGCACCCGTTGCAGAATCGATTCCACCACGTAAAATCACAAAGGCGACAATCGCTTGCCCTGTCATTGCATCATTTGCACCAACCACTGCCGCTTCAGCCACTGCTTCATGTGACACTAATGCAGATTCAACTTCGGTTGTAGAGATGCGATGACCAGAAACATTCATCACATCATCAACACGACCTAAGACCCAGAAAGCGCCATCTTCATCAAGTTTCGCGCCGTCACCAGCAAAGTACATATTTTTAAATCTTGACCAATATGTATCGATAAATCTTTGTGGTTCGCCCCAGACGCCTCGGGTCATTGATGGCCAAGGCTCTGTCAATGTTAAATAACCACCTTTTCCATTTCCAACTGGATTACCTTTGTCATCAACTACTTCTGCAGAAATTCCAGGAAGTGGTTTCATAGCCGAACCAGGTTTTGTCTCGGTAACACCTGGTAATGGTGAAATCATTATTGAGCCAGTCTCGGTCTGCCACCAAGTGTCAACTATTGGACAATTATTTTTACCAATTACTTCTCGGTACCACATCCAAGCTTCTGGATTTATTGGTTCGCCAACTGAACCGAGCAAACGCAATGATGATAAATCGCAGGAATTTGGAAATTCATCGCCCCATTTCATCCAAGTTCTAATCAATGTTGGCGCGGTATACAAAATTGTTACTTTATATTTTTCGATTAATTGGAAGACGCGCGCTTTCGTAGGAGTATCGGGGGTTCCCTCATAAATAACTTGCGTGGCACCATTAATTAGCGGACCATAAACAACGTAGGAATGTCCGGTAATCCAACCGATGTCGGCGGTGCACCAATAGACATCTTTTTCAGGTTTTAGATCAAATACTGCGTGATGCGTGTAAGCAGCTTGAGTCAGGTATCCGCCAGTGGTGTGAAATATTCCTTTGGGTTTTGCGGTGGTTCCAGATGTATAAAGAATGAATAATCCATGTTCGCTATCAAAACTTTTCGCTTCATGTTCGTCAGATTGTTTTTCAACTAATTCATGCCACCAAAGATCTCGGGAATTTTTCCACTCAACTTCTTGACCAGTGCGTTTTACAACCAAAACATGTTTCACATTGTTTGGATTTTCTAACGCCTTATCTACGGCAGGTTTTAAAGCGAATGCTGATCCCCTTCGATACCCACCGTCACTGGTAATTACAAGTTTTGCATCAGCATCTTGAATTCGAGATGAAAGCGCTTCAGCTGAAAATCCTCCGAACACAACCGAATGCATTGCGCCAATTCGAGCACAGGCAAGCATTGCAATCACAGCTTCGGGAATGAGTGGCATATAAATTGCAACGCGATCTTCTGCGCCGATTCCAATTGATTCCAAAGCATTTGCACATTTTTTAACTTCAATTAAAAGTTGAGAGTAAGTTATTGTTTTTGAATCTCCGGGCTCACCTTCAAAGAAGAAAGCGACTCGATTACCGATTCCAGCAGCAACATGACGATCTAAACAATTTACCGAGGCGTTTAGTTTTCCGCCCACAAACCATTTAGCAAATGGCAACTGCCAATCTAAAACTTGATTCCACTTTTTGTCCCATGTAAGTCGATTCGCTTGTTTTTCCCAGAAAGCTAATCGATCTTTTTTTGCTTCTTGATATGAATCAAATTTCACATTTGCATTTTTGGCAAAGGAATCACTTGGCTTAAATAAGCGATTTTCACTTAAAAGATTAGAAAGTGATTCTGATTCGGGCATATCAAAAGATTACCAGCAACTTCTTTTCCACACCATACCGCGGTGCGTATTAATTTCCTTGCAAAAATAAATAAATTGCTTGCGAAAGGAGTTTTATGAAATCTGTTTTATTCGAACTGGTTCAACTCTTAAATCAAATGCTCAATTCTGGAATCTTAAATGCAGTGCTTAGCAGTTTATTCCGAAAGTGGCTGTTGATTCTAGGTGGTATGTAACCCCAAGAAAGTGATGTAGAAATTAATCGTGAATCCAGCGGGACCCGCGTCAAATTTCGGCAACTGCTGGATTTGTGATGAAATTAGGCAGTGCCAGTTTCTATTTTGAAACACTTCAAAGACTGATTTTTTAATATGCCCGTACTCGTTTTAGTTGGAGCACAGTGGGGAGATGAAGGCAAGGGCAAAGCTACCGATTTATTAGGTGATCAAGTTGATTACGTGGTCAGATATCAAGGTGGCAATAACGCAGGACATACAGTCGTAATTGGCGATGAAAAATATGCGTTGCATTTGTTGCCCACCGGAATTCTTTCAAAAAATGTCATTCCAGTTATTGGCAATGGCGTTGTAATAGATCCAGCTGTCTTACTTGAAGAGATTCAAGGTTTAAATGACCGCGGAATTGATACCGATAAACTCAAAATTTCTAGCAATGCGCATTTAATTACTCCGTACCATCGAACAATTGACAAGGTGACCGAGAGATTTCTAGGAAAATCAAAAATCGGAACTACCGGCCGAGGTATAGGTCCTGCTTACGCAGATAAAATTAATCGAATCGGAATTAGGGTACAAGATCTTTTCAATGAATCAATTTTACGGAAAAAAATAGAAGCGGCTTTGCATGATAAAAATCAAGTATTGACCAAGATTTTTAATCGAAAAGCAATTTCAACCGAGGAAGTAATTACAGAGTATTTGCAATTTGGAGAAAAGCTAAAAAAATATGTTTGCGATACATCTTTATTGCTTGATGAAGCAATAAAAGGTAATAAAAATATTTTGCTTGAGGGATCGCAAGGAACATTGTTAGATGTTGATCACGGAACTTATCCCTTTGTAACTTCATCGAATCCCACTGCGGGTGGTGCGGCTACAGGTTCTGGCATCGGACCAAACAAATTCACAAGAATCATTGGGATTTTGAAGGCTTACACAACTCGAGTTGGATCTGGACCATTTCCGACAGAGTTATTGGATGAAGATGGTGAAAAACTTCGTAGCATTGGTGGCGAAGTTGGAACTACAACTGGAAGAAATCGTAGATGTGGTTGGTTTGATGCACCTATTGCGAGGTATTCTGTTCGCATCAACGGATTAACAGATTTCTTTTTAACTAAACTTGATGTTTTAACCGGCTGGCAGAAAATTCCAGTTTGTGTCGGTTATGAAGTTGGCGGTAAAAAG
>CALMJB010000118.1 GCA_937864205.1 uncultured Actinomycetes bacterium
GAGTCTCAAATTATTACTGATAATAATTAATTACTGATTTTAGTTATTAGTTATTGCTTGCTAAATATTTACTATTAAATTATGTATAAATTAAATATAAATTGAATTTAAATTATATAAAAATTATAAATCAATTGGGCTTTTTCCCGATTGTTAAAGGCTTTCGGATATCTTCGTAAAAATCATTTCCTTGGCTATCAATAATTATGAAAGCGGGAAAATTTTCTACTTCAATTTGCCAAATCGCTTCCATGCCAAGCTCTGGGTAATCTAAAACCTCAACTTTTTTGATGCAATCTTGTGCCAATCGTGCCGCTGGACCGCCGATTGATCCTAAATAGAATCCACCATATTTTTTGCAGGATTCACTCACCTTTTTTGAGCGATTTCCCTTTGCCAACATGATCATTGAACCGCCCAGCGACTGAAACTGTTCGACATAAGAATCCATTCTGCCGGCAGTAGTTGGACCAAAAGATCCAGAAGCAAAACCTGCCGGAGTTTTAGCAGGACCGGCGTAATAAACCGCGTGATTTTTAAAGTAATCCGGCATAGGTTTTCCAGAATCAATCAATTCTTTTATTTTGGCGTGGGCTAAGTCGCGCGCCACAATCATTTTTCCATTCAGTAGCACCCTAGTTTTAACGGGATGTTTTGAAAGTTGCGCCAATATTTTTGTCATAGGTTGATTTAAATCTATTGAGACTTCATGTTCTGAAAGTTCATTAGCAGATGTGCTTGGTAAAAATTTGGCAGGCTCAGTCTCAAGTTTTTCAATATAGACACCGGTTTTGTTTATTTTTGCTTTTGCTTGGCGGTCAGCCGAACAAGAAACTGCGATAGCAATGGGTAGCGACGCACCATGTCTTGGCATTCTGACTACTCGAACATCATGACAGAAATATTTACCGCCAAATTGCGCGCCAATTCCAATTCCTTGAGTTAATTTCATAATCTGTTTTTCTAAATCTAAGTCGCGAAAACCTCGCCCGGTTTTAGCGTTGCCAGATGTTGGTAAAGAATCTAAATATTTTGTGCTGGCTAGTTTTGCAGTTTTTAATGTGTGCTCAGCTGAAGTACCCCCAATAACCACTACTAAGTGGTAAGGCGGGCAAGCGGAAGTTCCGAGCGAGCGTAATTTTTCCTCAAGCCAACTCATGAAAGCAGTTGGATTTAAAATGGCTTTGGTCTCTTGATACAAGAATGATTTATTTGCACTGCCGCCACCTTTAGCAATAAATAAAAAGTTGTATTCATCTGCATGATCGGTGTCAGAATAAATTTCAATCTGTGCTGGCAAATTATTGCCAGTATTTTTCTCTTCCCAAACAGTTGTAGGTGCAAGTTGCGAATAACGTAGATTTAGTTTGGTGAAAGCATTGAACACCCCGCGGGAGATGCTGACCTCATCTTTTTCAGAGGTGAGCACCTGCTGACCCTTCTTTCCCATCACTATCGCGGTGCCAGTGTCTTGGCACATTGGTAGAACTCCGCCGGCGGAGATATTCGCATTCTTTAATAGATCAAGGGCAACAAACCGATCATTTCCAGAACTTTCTGGGTCATCTAAAATCATTTGTAATTGCCGCAAATGTTCGGTGCGAAGGTAATGCGAAATGTCATGCATCGCTACCTCTGTTAATTCGGTAATTATTTCAGGTGAAATTTCCAGAAACTCTTTTCCGTTTGCTGAAAAAGTTTTCAAGCCCTTATCGGAGATTTTTCTGTACTCGGTTGTGTCAGCACCAATTGGAAGAAGATCTTCGTAATCAAATTCAACTGCCATTTATGGATTCCAATTTAGTACCTTTAATTTTGCTAATCCTTAGATTTAATGCTGCTTGATTCAGTTGTCGATTTCGCACTAGAAAGTTTTGCCCGCGCACCATCTAGCCAATTTTGGCAAACCTTTGCTAACTCTTCGCCGCGTTCCCAAAGTTTTAGAGATTCATCCAAGGTGGCTTGACCAGATTCAAGTTTCTCGACGATTTTAATGAGTTCATCTCGGGCTTTTTCATAGCTCAAAGATTGCTCGCTCATGGTCTAAATCTACTCAACCTTTCAAAACTTAGTTTTTATTTGTAGCAAAAGGCTATCTGCAAGTTAATTAGGTTCTATCGAGATGGTTGTAGCGCTGGCGGTGCCGGTGGCAAATTTCAAGTTGATTGGCTGATCAACTTTCAAAGCGGTGGCGGTTTTCACAATCGCTCCGGTGGAATCTCTAACGATTGTGTAGCCACGTTCTAATGTTGCTTGTGGCGAAAGTGTGCGCAACCGAGCGGTGATGTGTGTTAACTCATCGAATTTATAAGTTATTAGTTTGGTTGGATCTTTCATGAATGGTCGCATGATTAAAGCAGCAATTTTTTCCATCTCAGCGGTAATTTGATTTACTATTTTTCTAATTACTCGATCTTGTAATTGTGAAATTTTCAATTTTTCTTCGGCAATATCCGGCACGACTCGTTTAGCAGCATCGGTTGGTGTTGATGCTCGCCAATCTGCAACTAGATCTAATAACGGAGCATCTTGTTCATGTCCGATTGCAGAAACAATCGGCGTTTTACAACTTGCCGCTAATCGGACCAAACCTTCATCAGAGAATGGCAATAAGTCTTCAAAAGATCCACCGCCACGGGTAATGATGATTACATCTACATCTTTATTTGCTTCAAGTTCTTTTAATGCCGCGCTAACTTCGAGAACCGCTTGTGAACCCTGCACCGCAACAGTTCGAATTTCAAACTCAACTGCTGGCCAACGCCGTTTTGCATTTTCGATTACATCTTTCTCAGCGGCGCTGCCCCGTCCACAAATCAAACCAACTTTGTTTGGCAGAAACGGCAGTGCTTTTTTTCGCTCAGCGGCAAATAAACCTTCTGCCGCTAATACTTGTTTTAAGTGCTCTAACCTGGCAAGTAATTCACCAATTCCAACTTGTTTGATCTCTTTTGCGCTAAAAGTTAGTGAGCCACTTTTTGCAAACCAAGTCACTTTTGAGTTAATTACAACTCGAGCATTTTCTGGAAGTGGCTTAATACTTTCCAGAACATTTTTGTAACACATCACCGAGATACTCATCTCGGCGCTGGTATCACGTAGCCGCATGAACACCATTTGTGATCCAGGGCGCTCATTTACCTCAGAAAGTTCACCTTCAATCCAAACCATTCCTAATCGATTGAGATATTCACCAATCGCTTCTGAAATAACCCGAACCGGCGCTGGTTTTAACTCTGAAGTTTCTAGCACAGAACGATCCTAATAGGCTTAGACAATTGCTTGAGATAAATAGAATTAGAAATGGGATTTGGAAGTTAATTTGATGAATAAAAAAGTTCTATTGGCAGCGCCTCGTGGTTATTGCGCTGGGGTAGATCGTGCGGTGGTCACCGTTGAAAAGGCGCTAGATCTTTATGGTGCGCCGGTTTATGTTCGAAAACAAATTGTGCACAATAAACATGTGGTCTCAACTTTAGAGAAAAAAGGTGCAATTTTTGTCGAGGAGACTGATCAAGTTCCAGAAGGTGCCATTGTGGTTTTCTCTGCCCATGGAGTTTCACCACAAGTTCATCAAATAGCGGCACAACGTAATTTGAAAACTATTGATGCAACCTGTCCATTAGTGACAAAAGTTCATCAAGAAGCCCGCCGGTTTGCCGCAGATGATTACGACATTTTGTTAATTGGTC
>CALMJB010000119.1 GCA_937864205.1 uncultured Actinomycetes bacterium
CAGAGGGGAAGTTTGGCGTTGGAATAGCGCAACTTTGGACAAGCGAAGTGGCAATCGATGAAATCAAGATGGCTTCGGACATACACGAATGGGCGATGAAATATCGACCGGCAGTCATCGCTTATGACAAATATGCCACAGCTTCAATAGCCCAGAGGTTAAGCCAGAGTGGTCACAAATTGGTTGATAATTCGGGTCAACAGTTTTATCAATCGTGTGGGGAACTTGCGGACGCTCTGGCAAATCTTCGATTAGTCCATTCTGGTCAACCTGAATGGGTTGCTCACATGAATAACTGTGCCGCCAAAACAAATGATGCCGGTTGGCGAATAATTAGACGAAAATCTGCCGGTGATGTTACAGCCGCAATTGCAACAGCAATGGTTGTTCACGAATTGTCAAAACCAATGTCCGTTGCACGAATAGTGGTATAATTCACTTCCTATGGGTCTGCGCGATTACTTGTTTCCAAAAAATAAAATTGAAGCACAAGAATCGCCGGCTGTGTTAAGCGATGTATTTAGTTACTATCCGCCAATCGATTTAGTTGCAATCAATAGATCTGAAGCAATAACCATTCCAGCCGTCGTTCGATGTGTTAATTTGATTAAAGGCATTATCGGCTCGATGGAACTAAAAACTTATGCAAAAGCAACAGATGAAGAATTACCAAATTTGCCTTGGGTCAATCAAATAACAAAATATGCCCCGAACAATGTCACAATCGGATGGATTGTAGATAGTTTAATATTTTACGGCGTTGCTTATTTAAGAATTGATGAAATCTATCAAGACGATAATCGTCCAGCTCGATTTGAATACATTGCAAATAATCGAGTAACAAGTCAATTAAATGCAAAAGGCACTTTTGTCGAATATTACAGAATTGATGGCGAAGCCGTTCCAATGTCAGGACTTGGATCATTGGTAACCATTCAAAGCCCAATTGAGGGAATTTTATACACCGGCGCACGCACTTTGAGAGCTGCGGTTGATTTGGAAAAGGCTGCAAGCGTTGCGGCATCGACTCCACAACCAGCCGGAATCATTAAAAACAGCGGCGCTG
>CALMJB010000120.1 GCA_937864205.1 uncultured Actinomycetes bacterium
GTGTCACCTTTGGGACCGGTCGCACCAGTTGCCCCGGCACTTCCCGCAGCACCCGCTGCTCCCGCTGGACCAGCCGGACCCGCAGGACCTGTTGCACCAGTTTCACCTTTATCACCTTTATCTCCCTTAGCTCCAGCAGGACCAATTGGACCTGCTGGTCCTGTGGCTCCAGTTGCACCCGTGGTTCCTACAGATGTTGTTCCATTTTTTCCATCAACACCTGATGTGCCTTTTAACGAAACTGGAGCGAGCCACGCACCATTTTTCTTTGGTCCATACATATTCATTAATTTGGTATCAATATAAAAATCTCCATCAATACCAATATTTGCTTTCGGTGCACCAACACCATTCAAAATTGTGTTTGGTGTAAAAGTTGCGCTTGCTGAAGGCGAAGTAGTTGCCCTACCCGCTAGTTGATTTCCTGCGTAACTAATAGGAATTAGGAAATTATTAGTTATCAACGCCAACACAATAAGAATCAAAATGTTGATCTTCAATTTCCAATTTAACTTTCTACTCATACTGTTCAAAATGCCCTTTCCAATTAATTGGTGATACTCATTTCGAGAATCGATTGAGGCAAATGTTGAAATTCAAGTGAAAAATGGACAATAGAACTCACACCATATTCACAGATTTGTGACCGGTCCTCGTGTTCTGTTCGGAGGTATGGTTTTCCCATAGAAAAAACTCTGACCTGCCACTCAGCAAAAATGACTGGTCGACTCAGGTAAAAGCAGTTAATTACAGCCAGCGAACACCAAATGTGTTTACTGAACCGAAAGGATCAAAAACTTAAATGAATAAGAAGAGATTAATAACTGCGGTGACATCAGCGGTTGTTGCTATTTCAGTTGCATCAACTGGAATCGCTTCCGCACATGATGGCGCTGGCAAAGGTGCCGGACTTTCCACTTTACTTTCTGATTTAGTAAAGAACGGAACCATCACCCAATCTCAGTCAGATGCAATTACCAAAGCACTTGCAGATCGTGCTTCAGCAAATCAAGCTGATCGTGACGCTGATCGCGCTGCTAAAGAAGCAGTAATCACTTCCACTTTGGGAATCGATGCAACAACTCTTCGCACTCGTCTACAAGCTGGTGAATCACTAGCAACTATTGCTGGTGCAAAGAAAGATGCATTGATTGCAGCGATTGTTGCATTTGAGACAAAAGAAATTGATGCAAAAGTAACTGCAGGAAAAATCACTGCAGCACAAGCAACAACTTTGAAAGCCAACCTAACTGCACGTGTAACCGACATGGTTAACTCAGTTAAAGGTCCTGGCAAAGGCAAAAAAGGACACAGCGCATAAAACTTCTATCTCCTCCTAGGCAGAAGTAACGACATAACCGGTCGCTCACACTAAAAATGTGAGGGCCGGTTTTGTTTTACTGCCAAACTAGCCTTGTGAAAATTCATATTGGCAGCGATCACGCCGGGCTAGAGTTTAAAAACAAAATAATCGCGCACCTGACCAATCAAGGTCATCAAGTTACCGACCATGGACCACATACATATGATGCAAATGATGACTATCCGGTTTTTTGTATTCCAACTGCCCAAGCGGTGGCAAAAGATTCAACCTCGTTTGGAATTGTTTTAGGTGGTTCCGGAAATGGCGAGCAAATGGCTGCTAACAAAGTAAAAGGGGTGCGCGCTGCATTGGTTTGGAATATCGAAACTGCAAAGTTAGCCAGAGAACACAACAATGCAAATGTCATTTCAATTGGCGGCAGAATGCACGACGAAGAATTTTGCTTAAAACTGGTGGATACCTTTTTAAACACACCATTTCCAGCAGATGCCCGGCACGTTCGTAGAATCGGACAGATTTCTAATTTCGAACAAAACGGAAAAATTACTTAACTTTTACAAACTTCAAATCTGTTACTTGATGACCTTTGCGTAACCCTTTGCCTTCAAACTTTGAAATTGGCCGCCAATTCGGACGTTCAATGACTCCCCCATTAAATCTTTCACAACCTGCAAATACCTTTTGAATCCAATCGGCATACTCTTTCCAATCTGTGGCAATTTGCACATAGCCATTATTTTTTAACCGACTAGCTAACAATTCAACAAAGTCAGATTGCACAATTCTTCTCTTTCGATGCCGAAGTTTTGGCCATGGATCTGGAAAAAATAAATGCACCGCATCAATAGAATTTTCTGGAATAAATTCCTGCAAAATAACTTGTGCATCCTCTTGAATCATGCGCAAGTTTTGTAATTCTCGTTTTTCAATTTCCATCAACAATGCACCTAAACCTGGTTTGTGCATCTCGACAGCGACAAACCCTGTTTCCGGGAATTGCTCTGCAATTTCAGCAGTCGCCTCGCCCATTCCCGAACCAATTTCCAGAATTGTGCTTTGTAGTTTTGGAAATAAAGCATTAATCAATAATGGCTTTGTTAAATCAACCTGGTATTTTTCCCAATTTTTATCAAATGCTAGTTCCTGCGCTTTAGTTATTCTCGATCCGCGTAACTTATAAGTTCGATTTACAGGGCGATTCATAGGTAATATCATTCGCATTCATCTTAAGGGGAAACTTTGCCAGGTTTAAATTCAACTCGAAAAGAAGCACAAGAGCGTTCTACCCATTTAAAGGTCGATAGTTACAACGTAACTCTTGATGTCACCAGTGGTGAAGAGACATTTCTAAGCAAAACCATCGTCAAATTTTCCTGCAATAAACCCGGTTATGACACATTCATTGATGCGGTCGCAAAGCGAGTTATTTCAGCCAATTTAAATGGCAAACCAGTTGATACAAATAATTATGATGGCGAAACTATTTACCTAAAAGGTTTGCAGGCTGAAAATGAATTGGTACTAGAACTAGAAGCAGCATATTCAAAGAACGGTGAAGGTCTGCAACGTTCCGTTGATCCCGTCGATAACGAGGTCTACTTATATTCACAAGGTGAAACTGCATTTATTCGCAAGATGTATCCATGTTTTGATCAGCCGGATTTAAAGGCACACTTTATTTTGACTGCTATTGCGCCATCGCACTGGCAAGTAATTTCTAACTATTCGGTAAACACCAAAACCGAAATGGGCAACAAAACAAAATGGGAATTTAAGCCAACTCCAAAGATTTCAACTTATGTAACCGCGATGGTGGCCGGACCATATTCATTTGTGCAAGATGAATATGTTGGTAAGAAAAAAGTGCCACTTGGAATCTATTGCCGTAAATCTCTGGCGCAATACCTTGATCCAGCAGATATTTTCTTAATCACCAAACAAGGATTTGCATACTTTGAAAAAGTGTTCGGTTTGGAATATCCATTTGAAAAATATGATCAAATTGCCGTGGTCGATTTCAACTGGGGCGCAATGGAAAACATCGGCGCAGTTACATTCCTTGAAAGACTGTTGGTATTTCGCAGCAAAGTAACAGAACGCATGTACCTAGAACGTGCCAATGTAATTTTGCATGAAATGGCACATATGTGGTTTGGAAACATGGTCACCATGAAATGGTGGGATGACTTATGGTTGAACGAATCTTTTGCCGAGTGGTCAGCATATTTTGCAATGGGCGAAGCCACCAGATTTAAAAATTCCTGGACTAGTTTCAATTCTGCCCGAAAAAATTGGGCTTATCGGCAAGATCAACTTACATCGACACATCCGATTGTCACAGACATGGTTGATATCGATACAGTGGCTGGAAATTTTGATGGAATTAGTTATGCAAAAGGTGCGTCAGTGTTGCAACAACTTGTCGCCCATGTCGGACGAGAAAAATTTATTGCCGGATTACAGAATTACTTTAAAAAACACGCTTTTGCGAATACCACTTTGCAAGATTTATTAAATGAATTAACTGCAACCAGCGGAAAAGATTTAACTCCGTGGGTTTCAACCTGGCTGAAAACTGCCGGTGTAAACACTTTGCATCCATTAACAACCATAGAAAACGGAAATTATTCAAAGGTTTCAATCAAACAAGATGCACCGCTTATTCCAGCCGGTTCAAAAGAACTTCGCCCACACCGAATGGCGGTTGGCTTGTATGACTTATCTGATAACAAATTGAAATTACGAAAATCAATTGAACTCGATGTGGCCGGTGCAAACACTGAAATCCCACAACTTAAAGGGGAAAAGCAGGCCGACTTATTACTTCTAAATGATAAAGATATGTCATACGCGAAGATTCGCTTTGATCAGAAATCGATTGAAACCTTAAAGCAACACCTTGGCAAAATTGAAGATGGATTATCCCGAGCACTTTGTTGGTCAGCTGCATGGGACATGTTGCGAGATGCTCAACTTTCAGCGACAGATTTCATAGACATTGCATTAGCTGGTTTGCCAGGTGAAACCGACATCGCAACCGTAACGATTATTGCGCAACAACTTTCGACTGTAGTTGAAATTTATTCTGCTGAAAATAAGCGAGATGTGGCCAGACTTAAAGTGGCAACTGGTTTAGAAAAAATGTTACGAAATTCTGCACCAGGAAGTGATTTACAACTTCAGTTATCCCGAACTTTTGCCGGCTTTGCCGCTAGCAAAGAACAATCAGATTTTGTACGCGAATTACTTGATGGCAAATTATCCGGATTAAAAGTGGATGCTGATCTGCGCTGGAGTTTTGTGTTAGCCCTAGTCGAACGTGGCATGATGGAAAAATCAGAACTTGATGCAGAACTTGCTAACGACAATACCTTTACCGGACAACTTTCTTATCAAACTTGTTTGGCGGCTTTTCCAGATAAATCGGCAAAAGATGAAGCCTGGAAATCAATTTCAGTAGAAGACATTACAAATTCGCAGCGCGAATCTAAATTGCAGGGCTTTCAAAGACCGCTCCATCGAAAATTACTTGCCGGATATGTTGATCAATACTTTGACTTATTACTCTCGACTTGGAACGGAAAGTCTTACGAAGTAGCAAGCAAAATAGTGAATGGCTTGTATCCAACTTATGTAATTAACAAAGACACATTAGATAAAACAAATAAATGGCTCGAAACAACCGGCAAAGATGCCGCCACCGGATTACGTCGCTTAGTTACTGAAGCAAGAGATGCAATGGAACGAGCACTAAAAGTGCAATCAATCGATGTGGGTAATTGAACTTTTCGATTTAGGAAATTTGCTTTTTTTGCGTTGTGCCGAGAAAACCCAAACTAACATCCAGATTCCTAAGAAGATTGCAACCGGAATTCCAATTAAGTAAATAATTGCCTGCGCCGGACCAAAATTTTCTTCCGCTAAAAACCTAATCACGCGCTAGCCACTGCTCCGATTGGCTCTACTCCGTAAGGTTTCAAATATTGAATCCAAGTTGAGTGCGGTTTTCCTGCTCCCAAAATGCGCCAAGCGATTCCAATTGGTTCTTTCGGAGTATGACGTAACCGCCAACCTAAATCTTTCAATGTTCTGTCCGCCTTCAAATGATTGCAACGATGGCAGGCTGAAACAACATTTTCCCAATTGTGTAATCCGCCGCGCGATCTTGGCACAACGTGATCGATGCTGGTTGCTGGGGCTGCGCAATAAACACAACGTCCACCATCACGAGCAAAAATTGCTTTGCGAGAAAGTGGCACTGCATGTCGATAAGGAATTTTTACAAATCTAACTAATCGAATTACCGCTGGAAGATTTAATTGTCCGCGAGAATAATTTAGAACTCGATCGGAATCTTCAATTGTCATGGCACGCTGATTTAAGACGAGGATCAATGCTCGTCTATCTGAAACAACACCTAGTGGCTCGTAGGTGGCGTTCAGGACCAAAGTTTGCGACACGAAACTAGCTCCCTAACCAGCAGCGCGTGGCTCGCGCTGTATGGCACATCTTGCCGGACTTCACTTAAAAAATCATCAATTTGGCTAATAAATTTCTTTACGTTTCGGTAAAGTTTTGGCAGTTATGGGCCAGTCAGATAATTTAAAAGCAATAATTGACTGGGTTCAGGGTGCTCCGCTAAGGATTTTCTCAATTCTGGCGTTCGCCATTTTCTTTCAATTCATAATTAATCGTGCAATCAATCGTGCGATTAGAACTTACTCAGATAAAAAAACCACCAGTTCGCGTCAAGTAGATCGCGCTAAAACAACTACGATGGTTTTGAAATCAACAATTAATTCCTTAATCTGGGCAATCGCAGTGTTTATGGTGCTTTCTGAATTTGGATTGAATTTAGCGCCATTAATTGCATCTGCTGGAGTAATTGGTGTTGCCATAGGACTCGGTGCTCAAACTTTGGTTCGAGATGTGCTCTCGGGAATTTTCTTGCTTTTTGAGGATCAATTCGGAGTCGGCGATCAAGTTCAATTAATGAACATTTCTGGCAAAGTGGAAAGTGTTGGTTTACGAATTACAACTATTCGTGACAAAAAGGGCGTGCTGTGGCATGTTCGAAATGGCGAAATTACTCAGGTTGGAAACTCATCCCAACCAAAATCAAAACGTTAATCTGGCTGATTCACCATGCTGTGGGCAGCCATTTCCAAATAATTCCAAAGTTCAGTTTTTAATTCTTGTTCAATCGCTAAACCATCTACCGCTTGTCGCATGCAGTTAAGCCACTCATCGCGCTGCTTTGACGCAATATGAAATGGCGCATGGCGCATTCGCAATCTGGGATGTCCGCGTTGTTCTGAATAAGTACTTGGTCCGCCCCAATATTGAACTAAAAACATCTGCAATCGTTGGGCGGCGGCTTTTAAATCTTGATCGGGATACATTGGGCGAAGCACTGGATTCACTGCTACTAAAGCGTAAAAATGCGAAACTAAATCGTTAAAGGTTTTCTCGCCACCTACCTTTTCAAAAAAACTATCCGCCATCAGTATTTACGCGCGCAACCAAACCGCAGTATCGGTCGGTAATTTGTTGCCATTTAACTTTGCGCTTGAAATCAAAACATCTTTGTGAATTGGCAACTCAATTTCCGCACCAAAATTTAGGATGCAGATGAAATCTTCAGAACGTTTAAATGCTAAGACATTGCCTCCTAAATCAAGCCATTGCATTGGTCCATCACCAAGTGATACCTCTGATTTTCGAATAGCCAATGCTTTGCGATACATATTCAAAGTTGAATCTGGATCTGTTTCCTGTTTTTCTACTGAAAGATCTCCCCAATATTTTGGTTGCGGTAACCAACTGTCAGATTTTCCTAATTTTGAATTAGTGGAAAATCCATGTGAGCCAGAATCAGAAATCTGCCACGGAATCGGAACTCGGCAACCATCGCGACCCTTATTTTTAAACCCACTTTGTTTCCAACTGGGATCAGTAATTCGATCATCGGGAATGTCTCGTACTTCAGGCAAAGCTAACTCTTCACCTTGAAACATGTAAGCAACACCAGGAAGAGCCAACATGAGCAACGCACCAGCGCGAGCCCGGCGTACCCCGCGTTCGATATTTAATTTACTGCCATCACCATGACGTTCGGCAGTTGTTCCGCCACCGATTCCAAGCCCCAAATCAAATCGATCAACTGATCTTGTGACATCGTGATTGTTAAATACCCAAGATGATGGCGCACCAACTTCAGCCAAGGCTTGCATTGATCGATCAATCATTTCGACCATATTTGATTTGTCCCATTTACTTCCCATGAAATCAAAATTAAACGAGTTCATTAATTCACCAGGTCTTAAATACCGAGCGATACGACTTGCTGGTGACACCCATGCTTCTGCCACCGCCATTCGATCATTTGGATATGAATCTAAAATCTTGCGCCACTCTTTATAAATTTCATGCACGCCATCTTGATCCCAAAATGGCATCGGCTTTCCTTCTAATAACTTTGGATCACTTGGTACATCAGGCAAACCTTCGGCTTTGATCATTCCGTGCGCAACATCAATGCGCATTCCATCAACTCCTAATTTCAACCAAAAGTGCAAAACTTTCTCAAAATATTCTTTAACATCCTGATTTTTCCAATTGAAATCTGGTTGCTCTACTGCAAATAAATGTAAATACCACTGTCCCGGTTTGCCATTTTTCTCTGTGACTCGATGCCAAGCAGGACCACCAAAAACTGATTGCCAATTATTTGGAGCAAGTTCTCCGTTTGCACCTTTGCCATCTCGGAAAATAAAGCGATCGCGCTCTTTAGAACCAGGTTCGGCCGACAATGCTGCTTGAAACCATTTGTGCTGATCTGAACAATGATTTGGAACCAGATCAATAATTACTCGAATGCCAAGTTCATGTGCTTTTGCAATTAATTGCTTGGCATCATCTAGATTTCCGTAATCTGGTTCGATATCCATGAAATCTGAAACATCGTATCCATGATCTTTTTGTGGAGATGGATACCAAGGAGTTATCCAAATCGCATCAATTCCAAGTTTTTTTAAATAACCAAGCCTTGATTCAATTCCTTTTACATCACCTTTGCCATCGCCATTTGAATCGGCAAATGAGCGGATGTAAATCTGATAAATAACGGAATCGCGCCACCAAACCCGCGATTTACGGTCTAACGCTGAATTGCTCAATTTGATTCCAAATATTTATTAAGAAATTCCCGTTCGGCATCATTTAATGGCCGAGATTTACGGGTCTGCAAATCTATCGCCACTTGCACCGTTTTCATTTTTGCATAGACCACGCCATCTTTTGAAACTTCGTAAGCATTAACAAATGAAGAGTTTCCAATTGATTCCACCCATAAATTCACATCAACAAACTGTCCGCCATCATAAATTGGTTTCACAAAATCAACTTCGGCGCGGCCAACTACCATTTCCATCAAGATTGGTTCCTGTTTTTTCTCGGCAAATTGAAACCAACCCCATTCAAATCTAGCCTCTTGCGCGAAAGTTAAATACTTGGCGTTGTTAACATGACCAAAAGCATCAAGATCATCCCAGCGCACAAATGCTTTATGAGTGAACTTCATTTATCTAGTTAATTTTCTATAAGTAACTCGGTGCGGTCTAGCCGCTTCTGGACCTAATCGTTCAATCTTATTTGCTTCATAACTTTCAAAGTTTCCTTCAAACCAGAACCACTTTGAATCACCTTCGTAAGCCAACATATGTGTAGCGACGCGATCTAAAAACCAACGATCGTGTGAAATCACTACTGCGCAACCTGGAAAATCAAGCAATGCATTTTCCAGCGAACCTAAAGTTTCAACATCTAAATCATTTGTCGGCTCGTCAAGCAACAACAAATTTCCACCTTGTTTTAAAGTCAGCGCTAAATTCAATCGGTTTCGCTCTCCTCCAGATAAAACTCCAGCTGGTTTTTGTTGGTCTGGTCCTTTAAATCCAAAGGCTGAAACATATGCCCGACTTGGCATTTCTACATTTCCAACTTTTATAAAATCTAATCCATCTGAAACGACTTCCCATAATGTTTTCTTTGCATCAATACCACCGCGAGATTGATCAACATAAGAAGTTCGAACCGTTTCACCAACTTTTAATGTGCCCGAATCTGGTTTTTCTAAACCTAAAATCATTTTAAACAATGTAGTTTTGCCAGCACCGTTCGGGCCAATTACTCCGACGATTCCATTTCGCGGCAATGAAAAAGATAAATTATCAATCAATAACTTATCGCCAAAGCCCTTATTTAATTTCTCAACTTCGACAACTACATTTCCCAACCTTGGTCCCGGTGGAATTTGAATCTCTTCAAAATCTAATTTGCGAGCTTTTTCCGCTTCTGCTGCCATTTCTTCATATCGCGCTAACCGAGCCTTCGATTTAGTTTGGCGGCCCTTTGCGTTCATGCGAACCCATTCCAACTCTTCCGCTAATCGCTTTGCCCGTTTTGCATCCTTTTGGCCTTCAACTTTCAAACGTGCCGATTTGGTTTCAAGGTAAGTCGAATAATTTCCCTCATATGGATATGCCCGACCTCGATCTAGTTCCAGAATCCATTGCGCAACATTGTCTAGGAAATATCGATCGTGAGTAATGGCAACAACTGTTCCTTCGTACTTACTTAAATGTTGTTCTAGCCATAAAACTGATTCGGCATCAAGATGGTTGGTTGGCTCGTCTAGCAGTAATAAATCTGGCTTTTGTAACAATAATTTGCACAGCGCAACTCGACGACGTTCGCCACCAGAAAGCACTTTCACATCGGCATCACCCGGTGGGCAACGCAGCGCATCCATTGCTTGTTCTAATTGTGAATCAAGATCCCAAGCATTTAGATGATCTAACTTCTCTTGCAACTTACCCATTTCAGCTAGCAATTTGTCATAGTCAGCATCAGGATTCGACATCTCTTCACTGATTTTGTTAAACCGATCAACTAACGCAATTGTGTCGGCCACGCCTTCTTGCACATTTTGTAAAACATTTTTCGATTCATTTAGTGGTGGTTCTTGTAACAAAATTCCTACGGTGTAACCAGGAGTTAAAAACGCTTCGCCATTAGATGGTTGTTGTAAGCCGGCCATAATCTGTAAAACCGTTGATTTACCTGCGCCATTTGGTCCGACCACACCAATTTTTGCACCAGGCAAAAACATCAAAGTAACATCATCAAGAATTACTTTGTCGCCGTGCGCTTTGCGCGCTTTTTTCATTGTATAAATGAATTCAGCCATAGGGCGAAACCTTATCGGTAGAATTACTTCACTTCATAAATTTAGTAATTGCGCCTGTAGCTCAGTCGGATAGAGCGAATGCCTTCTAAGCATTAGGTCGCAGGTTCGATTCCTGCCAGGCGCGCATTATTTTTTTACTTGTTTTATTCTTATTCTCACTCTGTCAATTGGTCTGACGACAATAACTAACAACACATGACTAATCATCAAGGCTACGATGATGGCAAAGAGTTCTGCCCAGATTTTCCCGCCAACAACAGACATTCTTGAACTTATTTTGGGTTCAATTTCGTAATAGAAAGATGAATCAATCCAGTAAGTATGGCAAATGTACAGTGGGAAACTAAGGCTGCCCAAATACTCAAAGAATCTATTTTTACTCGATGGTGCACTTTTTGAATTACCACCTGCCACAATCGCCAGACTCAAAAGCGTAAGTCCTATGCTGATCAGTATTCCAATTGCCAGCAATTCATCTAGATCAAACCGGTACACATAAGGCATTGCAATCAAAATAATTAAGAAAGTGAAATGAATAGCAGTGAAATTAAACCTTAATGAGATAGATTGTTCTGAATCCATAAATCTTGATAATTTCATTCCCAGAATGAAAAACATGCAAGTCCCAAAAAAATTCGAATAAACATATTCAAATCCATTAAATCCACCTATATATATTCCTTGACCTATAACGATTAGATTCACAACAAGCAAAATATCTTCCCAAAATTTCTTACTTTTAAAGACCAAAAATAAATAAAACAGAAGTTCAATCATTATCGACCAGCCGGGAACACAGCCAGTGACTAGACCAGTCAAGAAAATTTTAGGTTGACCGGCTTCAGTAAGTTTCGAAAAATTCCCCACATTGCTTGTGTAAATGATGGAATTGTAAATGGGTTCCTTCCCAAGCAGGCCCAGAAAATTAAAAATAAGTAGTAAAGGGAAAAGTCGTAACACTCTATTTCCAATGAACCTTAAGCGATAATTTTTTCCGACATAATTCTGAACCGCCTTTTGCATTATGAATCCGCTAATAAAATAAAAAAGAAGTACAGATACATAAGCCGAAGGTGAGGGAACTATTACCGGTTTATGTAGATGAAAAATCACAACCGAAATAGCTAATAAAAATCTGGTGAGGGAAATCATTACTTGAATGTTAAACCATGAAAAAACCCCGCGGGAGAAACCGCGGGGTTTTAACTAATCAGATTATTACTTGATTTGCAGGATTTGTGATTCTGCTAAATCTTTCAACTTGCCAGTTAGTGGCGCATATCCGGCACTTGCTGCTGCAGAGCTCGAAGCACAGTCATTTAGTACATACGAATAGAAACTCTGCACTATCGACTGATTGACCGCAGATTTGCCAGCCGAACCGTTGTATCCAAGTGCATACACGTAAGCCGCCAATGTGTATCCGCCCTTTACCTTCGCTGCATAATCAATCGAAATTGCACCGTTGGTTCCGGCGGCGAATCCATTAATGAATGTCGCAACTGATTTTTGATTAGGAGTTATAAATTCACCAACATTATTTTTCAAATTAGCAACAGTGAGTTTGCGTTCAGTGGCGTATGAGATTTCAGCGTATCCCACAGAACCCTCTTTGGAAGCGACGCCATTCGCTACCGCATCTGAACCATTTCCGGCTTGGAAAGTTCCAGCTGGAACTGTGCCACCAAAGGCTGTTGTAAATGTTCCATTTACTATGCGATTACCGGTCCAAACTGTTGGTGCAGTTTTAGATAACCAATCAGTAAACACGCTGGTTGTTCCAGAATTATCTTGTCGATACCAAACTGTTATTGATGTAGTCGGCAATTTGGCGATGGTTTTTTTCTTAGTTTTTGGATCGGTAACTGTGTTATCGGCAATGATTTTTGGATCATTCCATTTTGTAATAGTTCCAGCATAAATACCAGCGACCGTTTCAGGGGAAAGATTTAACGATTTAAATCCAGGCAGATTTGCGAAAATTACAATTGAGCCAGTTGTAATTGGAACATATACGAATTTGCCGGTTGGCTGTGCTTCACTTGAAGTGTAAGCAACATCAGACATTCCAAAATCAACTGTGCCAGTATTGAATTGGCGACGACCAGCACCAGAACCACCAGCCGCATAAGTAACGGTGTTTCCAGAGTTTGCGTTAAATTGTGGAATACAAATATCCAATAAATTCTTTACAAATGTTGAACCTGCTCCGGTTACGGTTGTACCAGCATTTGCCGGAGCTGCCAAAGTTGCGGTTAGAATTGTTGCGGTAAATATCGCGCCAATTTGGACGCTTACTTTCTTGAAAAAACTTTGATTCATTAATTTCCTTCCCTCGTTTCAACGCTGAACTTACGGGGCAAAAGAAACTTGATATTGAGCCAGATAAAACGTCTGGTTAAAGCAAAGTGAATAATTGGTGTTGTACTTACCCAAATCTGCCGGTGATGTAATCCTCGGTTCGCTTGTCTTTAGGTTGCGAAAAGATCTCATTTGTGGTGCCAACCTCGATTAATTGACCCGGCCCGCCGTCGGATAAGAAAAATCCGGTGTAATCCGAGATTCGGGCAGCTTGTTGCATGTTATGAGTAACAATTACAACGATAATCGAGCCGGCCAATTGTCGAATGGTTTCTTCAATTCTCAATGTTGAGCCTGGGTCCAATGCCGAACAAGGTTCATCCATTAGCAAAACTTCAGGTTTAACAGCGAGCGCACGGGCAATACAAAGTCGCTGTTGCTGACCACCCGACAGAGATCCGCCGTGTGCGCCGAGGCGATCTTTTACCTCATTCCATAATCCGGCTCGAGTTAGACACTCCTCCATTAATTCCTCTTTATTTGAGCGCTTTAACTGTGCAAGTCGTAATCCAGATAAAACATTTTCACCAATTGTCATTGAAGGAAAAGGATTTGGCTTTTGAAAAACCATTCCGATTTTTAATCTGATTTTCGTTACATCAGTTCCCGGTTCGTAAATATCTTGACCATCAAGAATAACTTGGCCGGCCATTGCTGCTCCAGGAATAAATTCGTGCATTCGATTTAATGTCCGCAAGAAAGTCGTTTTACCGCAGCCGGATGGACCAATTAACGCCGTTACGGTATTTGATGGAAATTCAAGGCTTACATCTGCGAGGGCATGATGTTTTCCAAACCAAGCATGAACATTTTTGGTTTCAAATCCACTGCCGGGCGTAAATTTGTTTATTGCCCGAGAAGTTTGAGCGGCAACGGATGCTAGTGAAGCTACTTGATTTGTCTCTTGCATTTTGTTTTCCTGTCTGCTTTTACTTCTTGGTTCCGATTGAATTTCATTTGTTTGAGCGGGTTCAATTTTAGAATTTATTTCAACCACGCTTTCGCCCTCCTAAAAGTCGAGCCGTTACGAACAGAATTAAAACTAGTATTAAAAGAATCAAAGCACCACCCCATGCGCGAGAAATCGCAACATTTAACCCAGTCTTCATCAAGTTAAAGGTATAAAGTGGCAAGGCTGCCATCGGCACATTTGCTGGATTAACTCTGGTTTCAGTGTTACCGAGAATCGTCAATATTAAAGGGGCAGTTTCGCCAGCGACGCGGGCGATTCCCAAAATTACTGCGGTCAAGATTCCGCTTCGTGCTGCCGGAACTACCACCATTGCAACAGTTCGCCATTGTGTACCACCGAGTGCTACACCAGCTTCTCGTAAATCATTTGGAATTAATTTCAAAACTTCTTCGGCAGTTCGCGCAACCGTCGGTAACATCAAAATTGATAATGCTAAGGCGCCTGCGAAGCCAGAATATTTCAAACCTAAGGAAACTATAAGAACTGTATATATAAATAATCCCGCGACAATTGAAGGCACTCCACTCATCGCCTGTACTAAGAATCTAACAAAACCTTCAAATCTGCCTTTTATTTCAGTCAAATACAGCGCAGTTAAAATTCCGATTGGAACGCAAATCAAAGTCGCTATCAAAACGATAATTCCAGTTCCAACAATTGCGTGTAAGGCACCACCTTCGGTAAATGGCGCATCTGGTTGGGTAATTCGCATGTCAGCTGTGAATGTATTCCACCTAATTGATTCCTTACCTTTATCAATAACAGTAAAGAGCAAACTTGCCAGTGGAAGTAAAACCAAGGCTGTTGCGGTGTAAATCAGTGAGGTTGCAAATGAGTTAGTTAAAGTTTTAGTGCCCTGACGGCGCAGTGATATTACGATATTCATGACGGTTGCTAGGGTAAATAACACAACGGCTGCCCCTAATTTTCCTTTTAAGGGAGAAACCGCAACGACTGCTGGTGTTAAAAATAAAACCACTATGAATGCAATTGAATTAATCGCTAATTGTTGGCGATTTATCTTCCAAGGTTTAGTTGGTCTAGCGTCAAACAAATAATTGGTGGTAGACATATTGATCACCGACCTTTCCGAGCGGTGCGCTTTACAATTAAATCTGACAGAAAATTAACCAGCAATGTAACGACGAAAAGCACCAAGCCGGCGGCCATCAAAGCACGCAATTCGAAATCTTCAGACTCGCCAAATTTTGAAACTATAAGTGACGCCACGTTGCCACCTGATGAAAACAAAATGTTGAAATTTGGTATGAAATATAAATTTAGAACTAGATAAATCGCCACGGTTTCGCCCATTGCTCGACCCAAACCAAGCATTGCCCCACCGGCGACACCAGATGCACCAAATGGTAAAACCACCGCTCTAATCATTGTCCAACGAGTAGCCCCGAGTGCGTAAGCAGCCTGCACTCGATCTAGCGGAACCTGCGAAAAAACTTCCCGAGTGATTGCCGTGATGATTGGAATGATCATGATTCCAACCACGATTCCCGCTATGAATGGTGAACGTTCATAAATCTCAGATGGCATTCTAAAAATAGGAATGAAACCTAAATATTTGTGAAGCAATTTAGCCCAATAAACTGCATGTGGCATCAATATAAAAAATCCCCACAAACCATAAATTACCGATGGAATAGCTGCCATCAAATCAATCATGATTGTCAATGGTTTTCGTAACCAATCTGGTGCGTAATAATTAATAAATAGTGCGGTTCCCACTGAAATCGGTAATGCAATCATCAAACCAATCATTGATACAACTAGGGTGCCAATTAACATCGCACCAATTCCAAATTTTGCAGGTGCGCCACTTTCTGGATCACCTTGTGACCATTCAAAACCGGTTATGAAATGTAATCCGAATTGGCGAAAGACCGTACTGCTTTGAAGTGTAAGAAATAGTGCAATCAAACCTAAAATAATTAAGGAGGTAAAACCACCGGAAGTGACAATTGCACGAAAAACTTTGTCAGAGAATCTGGGCCTAGTTGTTAATTCGCGCTTCTCAGGAATTACGCCGGAGTAAGTAGTTAAAGGCACAAGTGAATCTTGGCTGGTAATCACCAACGTTGGGAAGTGGATTAATGAACCCAAGGTGAACGGAAGGTGAAATCAGGTCTCGTATGCTTGCCTTATATGCCAACTGACCTGCCGAACATAATCTGGGTTGATTGTGAAATGACTGGCCTTGATTTCGAGAAAGATGCCTTGATCGAAATTGCAGTACTTGTAACTGATGCACAATTAAATGTTTTAGGCGAAGGCGTTGATTTGGTAATCAAAACCGACCCCAGCAGATTAGAAAACATGCAAGAAGTTGTTGTAAAAATGCACACCGATTCCGGATTATTGGCGGAGATTCCAAATGGCGTTTCAATGGCTGAAGCTGAAGAAAAAATTCTCGCTTATCTAAATAAGTATGCCCCCGGCGCTGGCAAATCTCCGCTGGCTGGAAATTCGGTTTATGTTGATCGGGCATTTATCGCTCGCGATATGCCTAAGTTCAATGAATACCTGCATTATCGAACCATCGATGTTTCAACCATAAAAGAATTAGCCAGACGGTGGTATCCAAAGATTTATTTCAAAGCCCCGGCAAAAGATGGAAACCATCGTGCATTAGGAGATATTCGCGATTCAATTGAAGAGTTAGATTATTACCGGGCACAAATCTTCATTCCCAGCCCGTAATAAAACTTCATATAGTGCTACAGATATCGCTTAAAAAATATCTTTAGATTCCAAGTATCATTGGCTCTGAAAACCATGGTGGGCGTAGCTCAGCCGGTAGAGCATTCGGTTGTGGTCCGAAATGTCGCGGGTTCGATCCCCGTCGCTCACCCCAATTTTCTAATTAATTAAAACTATTGAACCGGCACCATTTGATTTGGGCATTTACTTAATATCGATTGCATTTGGGTTTTTTCTGGCGAAGTGACCCATAATCCATATTTCGCTTTCACAGCAATCTGACGCGAGACATAATCACATCGATAACTTTTTAATGGTGGCAACCAAGTAGCAGCATCGCCATCGCCTTTTTGCCGATTTAATTTGGAATCAACCGCTAATAAATTCAGCGGATCATTCGCCAAGGCTGTGCGCAGCTCGATACTTAATTGAAACGCACCGGTCTGCCAAGCATTAGAAAGTGCAACCACATGATCTATATCAATGACTGGGTTTGAAGAGACTACAAAATTAATACTTTTACCAGAATATGGATCAAGCAAAGTTCCGCCAATAACTTTGCAATCTCTGGTGCCACTTTTAAAAACAGTTGATTTCAAATCTCGTTTTAAAATATCGTTTCGAGTATCGCAGCCATTTCGATTTATATCAGCCCAAGCCTGACCAAATTGTGCACGGGTGTATCCAGTTTTTGGAGCCCGCCCTTTAACACTTAAAGATTCCAATACATCAATCGCTTTTGTCGGCGCCGCTTGAGCCGGCAATTCAAATGATGATAATAAAAATGCAAAAGCAATCGCATAAATCGAGAATTTTTTGCGTTGCATGCACTAATCCTTATCGATTTTCATTGCCCCAACAAAATCTCTATCTTTGATAAGGTTTCGCACGCAATCTCGGGTTGTTAGCTCAGTTGGTAGAGCAGGTGACTCTTAATCACCGGGTCGGGGGT
>CALMJB010000121.1 GCA_937864205.1 uncultured Actinomycetes bacterium
TTTGAATCTGATTGTTAAGTTTGAGAATCAATGGCATCAAAAGTGGCGATAGGAAGGAGCTCCATAGTGTCTCAATAAAAATCGCCTTTAAATTGTTTAAAAATGATCCGGTATTTTCGCCAAGCAAATAACTCAAAATTAAATAAATTAAAAGTGAGATTGTCAGCGCAGAGCAAATTATCACTACAAACAAAAAAGGCGAATCCTCAAAATTGCCAACACTTTCCCGATTTAACGAAATTACCCAACCCATCAATGTCATTATTAACATCCACTGCCCGATTGGTGAATCAAGTCCCGGGGTTAAATCAAGCAATATCCCACTTATGAAACCTATGGATATTGCACCGATTCGATCTGAAACAGCAATAAATACCAAAGCGCAAAGCAGGAATAAATCAAAGGATCCAAATGGAAAATTTATTCGCGCAACTACTGTAATTTGAAAAAGATATATAAAAATAAGCGCAGAAATAGTTTTACTTAATCTGGCCGCATTCATCGATAAACCATTACTTCTTTATTGAAGGTGATGGCGATGGCGCGGCAGAGGTCGTAGCAGTGACCGAATCTGCAATGCGCGGTAAGAAAATCTTTGGTACTAAAGAATCTCGCGGATCATTTTTCGGCGCAGCAGTAACAACTGAAATTACCCCTAAAGAATTCAAATTCGCTAACGCTTTCACATTTGCACTTTGCACGATTGCACTTGGATTAGTAATTATTGAAGTAATAATTCCGACTGGCACGCCAGGCACAAAAGGTCTGCCGCCATCTGAACCTCTGGCAATCAGAACATCGCCAACTTTTATTTCGCCAGTTGGATCTAGTAATTGAAAAATAAAATTATCGCCACCTTCACCGGATAAAACTCCGACACTTTGTGTGCTGGCGATGCGAACACCAACTTTAAAAGTTGGATCATTCATCAATAAAACAATTGCCGAATCATCTGAAACTGATTTCACAACACCAACTAAGCCGGCGCCATTAATTACCGTCATGTTTTTTTCTATGCCCGAACTTGAGCCAACATCAATTTTTATCGTCTCTTTAAATGGCGCAGCCACTCCTTTATTAATAACTCGTGCAGATACCACTTGGTATCCAGCCCGGCTGGCTAGATCCAGCACATTACGTAGTTGATTTAATTGTCCAGCGACATCTTCATTAATTGCCGCTTGAGATTTAAGTTTTTCTACCTCTTCTTTTAATTGCGCAATTTGCTTGTTGCTGGAAGAGAGATTTTTTAAATTGCTAAAGAATGATCCAACCGGAGAAAAAATTCGATTAGCTATGCGCTCAAATGGTGATAAAACAGTTTGCGAGAACCCGCGCACTCCAGATGCGATGTTAACGCCCCTTAAATCAAGAGTTAACAGCAATAACGCAGTAACCAGAAAGGAGATGATTAATAATCTAGATCGATTTTGTCCGCCGCGTGCCATTTATTTCTACTTATTACTAACCTGCGGGCGAACCAGAATTATCGACGTGGTTCGGAGATTAAAACCTTTTCCAAAGCTTCAAACTCTTCAATGCACTTACCCGAGCCTTCCACCACTGCTTGCAAAGCTCGTTCTGTAACATGAACTGGCATTCCAGTTTCATGACGTAAACGCTCATCTAATCCGCGAAGAAGTGCTCCGCCACCTGTTAAAACAATGCCGCGATCCATCAAATCAGAGGCTAATTCCGGTGGAGTTTTATCTAATGTTGATTTAACCGCATCGATAATTGCTTTCACTGGTCCTTCTAATGCTTTTCTTATATCTGCGGCGGTAACCAAAATCGTCTTTGGTAATCCGGTGGAAAGATCTCGACCGCGTATTTCTGCATCTGGTTCACCTGGAAGTGGATATGCCGAACCAATCGCCATCTTGATTTCTTCTGCGGTTCGCTCGCCCAGTAATAGAGAAAATTCTCGTTTTACCCAATCAACAATTGCTTGATCTAATTCATCGCCACCGACGCGAATTGAAAGTGCGGTCACAATTCCGCCGAGTGCAATAACTGCAACTTCAGTTGTACCGCCACCGATATCTACAACCATGTTTCCGGTTGGTTCATGAATTGGCAGATCTGCACCGATTGCAGCAGCCATTGGCTCTTCGATGATGTAAACCTTGCGCGCACCTGCGGCGTAACCAGCATCTTTAACTGCGCGTTGTTCAACACCAGTGATTCCAGATGGAACACAAATAACTACTCGAGGTTTAGCTAAATAACGACGCTTATGAACTTTTTGAATAAAGTACTTAAGCATTCTTTCAGTGGTATCAAAATCTGCGATCACGCCATCTTTTAGTGGCCGAATTGCCACAATGTTTCCAGGCGTACGACCAATCATTCGCTTTGCTTCTAAACCAACGGCAAGAATTGCACCGGTATCTTGATTTACTGCAACTACTGATGGTTCATTTAATACGATGCCACGACCACGAACATAAACGAGAGTATTAGCAGTACCAAGGTCGACCGCCATATCGCGACCAATCCAAGACATACGACTTGCACCTTGACTCATTACTGCTCCATCTTCTCTCGCTAATATCTAATTTCTTATTATTAAAATTTAAAACTTATTTAATTAAAGTAAATCTTTATCTCTCGTTCTGCAGATTCTTTTGAATCTGATCCGTGCACAATATTTTGAATAACTTTTGTACCCATATCTCGTGCCAGATCGCCACGAATCGTGCCAGGTTCTGCTTGGGTGGGATCAGTAGCGCCGGCAAGTTTACGGAATCCTTGGATTACTTGCTCACCTTCAGCAATCATGGCAACTATCGGACCTGAACTCATGAACTCAAGTAACGGTTCAAAGAAGGGCTTGCCTTGATGTTCCTCGTAATGCTTGGTTAAAAGTGCGCGATCGGCGGTCAACATTCTCAAATTTGTAACTTTATAACCTTTATTTTCAACCCGAGAAATAACTTCTCCGACCAGACCACGACGCACGCCATCGGGTTTAACCAAAATAAGAGTTTTTTCAGGGGAAGACATGGCCATATTCTACTTTGGCTTAGCCGATGGATTTACCGAAGATTTCCGCAATTCTTTAATCGCATCACCTTTTCGACCAAAATAAATTGCACACCACCAAAGTGCGGTGAACAGAATGCCAAGAAAGTACATCGCGAAGACAACTGAGCCATAGCCAATCAAACAAACCTGTAGCACCCAGCCAATTTGTAATCCAAATTGTCGACGCACTAATCCCGCTGCGATGAACAACAAGATTGCCAATGCCGCGCCTAAATACATTTGAAGCGAGCTGGCGTCATCTTTGGCGATTAATAGCGCAAACCCCATAGTGAAAGATTCCATTACCAAGGTGAAAGCGGTGAGAATTTTCATTTTCTGCTTTCTATTAATTGTCGAACAATTGCTTTCGCTTCGCCAGCAGTAACAACTGAACCGGTAATTAATACCGCTGCTTTCGATTCTGAGGTATTTTCAATGTCGGTAGCCTGTTGAATCGCAGATTGAATAGCGGATTTTAAATCTGATTCAGTTTTCACCAAAGATTTATCTGAAATGAACTCGGTTGCAATATTTGCCAACTGATCAGCCGGCAGTGATCTGGCGGAAGAGTTTTGCGAAGCAATAAAGAGATCTAGTCCAACTTTTAATTCGTTTACTAAATTGGCGATATCTTTGTCTGCCATTACTCCAATGACTCCGATAACTTTGTCGAAATCAAACTCGGTGTTAAGAGTTTTCACTAACGCTGACGCACCATGCGGATTGTGTGCGGCATCAATAATTACAGTCGGGTTTCGGCTCATAATCTCAAATCGGCCCGGTGATGCAAATTTTGAAAATGCGTTTTGAACAAGTTCTTCATCTAGTGCAACTCCGGCAAATGCTTCTACCGCAGCCAGAGCCACGGTCGCATTATGTGCTTGATGATCGCCGTAGAGCGGTAAGAATAAATCTGCATACTCGCGGTGAATGCCAGCAACTTTTATCAATTGTCCACCAACGGCACGATTTCGCTCGAGCAATGAAAACTCTAATCCTTCTCGAAATGGAATCGCCGAAACTTGGGCGATTTTTTGCAACAACACTTTTGCCACGGCTGGCTCTTGCGCTGAGAGAATTACATTTGATTCTGGTTTGAAAATTCCGGATTTGGTCTTCGCAATTTTTTCAACTGTGTCGCCAAGGTATTGCATATGATCCAAACCAATTGGAGTCATCACCGAAACCTGTGATTGCACCACATTTGTGGCATCCCATTCCCCACCCATTCCAACTTCTATTACCCCAACATCAACGGGAAAATCAGCGAAGGCCGCAAATGCAATTGCAGTAATTGCTTCAAAAAAAGAAATCGGGTGGGGTTGTTTAGAATCTATAAAATCAAAGTAGGGCGCTAGTTCTACATATGTTTTCACCATTAAATCTTCAGAAATTGGCTCACCCTTTATTGAAATTCGCTCAGTGATTTTCTCTAAATGCGGAGATGTAAAACGTCCTACGCGATAACCAAGTTCGGTCATGATCGAATCAATCATGCGCGTTGTTGAAGTTTTTCCATTTGTGCCACCGATATGAATTGTTGGATAAGACAATTGCGGCGAACCCAGCGCATCGGTCAGCGCCAGAATTCGATCTAAAGTGGGTTCAAGTCTGGTCTCGGGCCAGCGTTTTAGTAATTCCTGCTCGACTTGATTTAAATCCACAAAATTACTTCGGCAACTTTTCTAGCAAAAGGGTTAACCGTTCGATTTCTTTCGTAGTTTCGGCAAACCGAGCCCGAATCTCTTGCACAACTTCCAATGGCGCTTTCGCCATGAAGCCTTCGTTATCTAATTTAGTTTTTGCAGTCTGACGATCTTTCTGTGCCTGTGCTAAATCTTTAGTCATGCGATTGCGCTCTGCGGCAATATCAATTGCGCCAGTTAAATCAAACTCAACCAATATTTTTCCAAGCTCTAATTTTGCCGAATAACTTGATCCGGTCTCTTCGCACCGCGTTACTTGCCGAATTGCCGATTCAAATTTTGCTAACTTATCTAACCCGGAAAACTTCGCGGCAATTTTCGCGGTCGGTTTAATGCCTTGATCATTTCTAAATCTTCTAATTTCAGTAATCACAAACATAAGTTGTTGAATTTCTTTTACAGAATTTTCATCAGAGTATTTTTCATCAGCGATTGGCCATTGCGATGTCACCAAAGTTTCGCCGTTCGTCAAAGTGCACCAAAGTTGTTCTGTGATAAATGGCATTACGGGATGCATTAACTTAAATAATTTATCAAGTACCTCACCCAAAACTCGAGCGGAATCACTTGCAGATTTTCCACCAGCGGCAAAGGAAGATTTAGAAAGTTCCAGATACCAGTCACATAAATCATCCCAAGCGAAGTGATAAATAAGTTCACATGCTTTAGCAAATTCAAATTTTTCAAATAAATCATCAACTTCTTTGATGGTTTCATTTAATCTGGAAAGCACCCATTTATTAACTTGATCTAATTCATTTGGTTTTGGTAAATCACCTTTGTTATTTGCACCGTTCATAATTGCAAACCGAGTTGCATTCCATAATTTGGTACAGAAATTGCGAGATCCGGCTACCCATTCTTCAGCTAGTGCTTGATCAGCACCTGGATTCGCACCTCGCGCTAATGTAAATCGAAGGGCATCGGATCCATATTTATCCATGAATTCGATTGGATCTATCGTGTTGCCCCGACTTTTACTCATTTTCTTGCCGAATTTGTCCCGTACTAATCCATGCAAAGTAATTACATTAAATGGTTGAACTCCGTCCATGGCGAAAAGTCCCATAATCATCATGCGCGCCACCCAGAAAAATAAAATGTCGTAGCCAGTTACTAAAACACTGGTTGGATAAAACTTTTTTAAATCCGCGGATTGTTCTGGCCAACCCAACGTTGAAAAAGGCCAAAGCGCAGAAGAAAACCAGGTATCTAAAACATCTGGATCTTGTTGGTATCCAGCCGGCGGTTTATCACCTGGCGCACAAACAACTACCTCTCCATTTGGTCCGTAAAAAACTGGAATGCGATGTCCCCACCAAAGTTGCCTAGAGATACACCAATCATGCATGTTGTCGACCCATTCAAAATATCTGGGTGACATTTCAGTTGGCGAAATTTTTACTCGGCCATCACGAACTGCATCAGCGGCAGCCTTTGCAAGTGGTGCAACTTTCACAAACCATTGTTTAGAAAGTCGCGGTTCAACCGTTGTATCGCAACGTTGGCAGTGACCTACTGCGTGAACATACGGACGCTTTTCTGAAACAACTCGTCCCATTTTTCTCAGCTCTTCCACCACTGCTTTGCGAGCATCAAATCGATCCATGCCATCGAATTTGGTGCCGGTATTTCGCATTACCGCGTGCTCATCCATGATGATTACAAATTCAACTCCGTGGCGTGTGGCAATTTCAAAATCATTTGGATCATGTGCAGCCGTTACTTTTACTGCGCCAGTTCCAAATTCAGGATCAACTGCTTCGTCAGTAATAATTGGAATCATTCGATTAACAAGTGGCAGTAAAACTTTTTTACCTACTAATTTTTTATACCGCTCATCAGATGGATGCACCGCGACCGCACCATCGCCAAGCATGGTTTCCGGTCTAGTAGTTGCAATGGTTATTGATTCTTCACCATCTCCGTAACGAATCTGAACAAATTCACCTTCATCATCACTGTGTTCTACTTCAATATCAGATAGCGCAGTCAAACAACGTGGGCACCAATTGATGATTCGCTCTGCTCGATAAATTAAACCTTTGTCATAAAGCCGCTTAAATATTTCATAAACTGCTTTGGATAATCCTTCATCCATGGTGAAACGTTCGCGATCCCAATCAACGCTATCGCCAAGTCGCTTCATTTGATTGAGAATTGCGCCGCCAAATTCCCGCTTCCATTCCCAAACTTTTTCAATGAATTTTTCCCGGCCTAAATCGTGCCGAGATTTTCCGGTGGTTGCTAACTGTTTTTCCACTACGTTTTGAGTTGCAATTCCGGCGTGATCCATTCCTGGTAGCCACAGCGCTTCAAAACCTTTCATGCGCTTCATTCGAATCAACAAATCTTGAATCGTGTGATCGAGCGCGTGACCGATGTGTAGAGATCCAGTCACATTTGGTGGCGGAATTACGATTGTGAATGGCTGCTTTTTTGAACTGGAATCGGCTTTGAAATAACCGTTTTTAATCCACTTTTCGTAGAGCGCAGACTCAATTTGTGCCGGCGTGAATGTGGCAGAAAGTTCGCTCATGCCACGAAGTCTAGATTAAGCGCTTTTCTCCTCATTACGTTTCTCGCCCTTAATCGCACGCTTTGGTCCATTTGCGCGTGGTAAATATGTTGGTGATTCCTCTTTTAATACAACTTTTGCATTAACAATGACTTTGCCGACATCTTTCTTGCTTGGCACTTCATACATAACACCCATCAAAGTCTCTTCCATGATTGCGCGTAATCCGCGTGCACCAGTGCCACGTTTGATTGCTAAATCTGCCACTAAATCAAGAGCATCGGCAGTAAATTCAAGTTCGACTTCATCAAGTTCAAATAATTTTTGATACTGCTTAACCAGCGCATTCTTAGGTTCAGTCAATATTTCAATTAAAGCGGCACGATCTAGATTTTCAACAGAAGTAACAATTGGTAAGCGGCCAATAAATTCTGGAATCATTCCAAATTTCAAAAGATCTTCTGGCATTACCTCGGCAAAAATATCTTTCTTCTCTAACTCTTCTGCAGTTTTCAATCTGGCATTGAATCCGACGCCAGCTTTTCCAAGACGGCCCTCAATGATTTTTTCTAGCCCGGCAAATGCACCACCGACGATAAACAAAATATTTGAGGTATCAATCTGCAAAAACTCTTGGTGCGGATGTTTGCGTCCACCTTGTGGCGGAACCGATGCAGTTGTTCCCTCTAAAATTTTAAGTAATGCTTGTTGCACACCTTCGCCTGAAACATCTCGGGTAATTGATGGGTTTTCCGCTTTGCGGGCGACTTTGTCGATTTCATCGATGTAGATGATTCCGGTTTCGGCTTTTTTCACATCAAAATCAGCGGCTTGAATAAGTTTTAACAGAATATTTTCAACATCCTCGCCAACATAACCGGCTTCAGTTAGCGCGGTTGCATCAGCGATTGCAAATGGCACATTCAACATTCTGGCTAAAGTTTGCGCCAATAAAGTTTTTCCGCATCCAGTTGGGCCAAGAATCAAAATATTGCTCTTGGAAATTTCTACCGCATCTTCGCGTTTTCCTTCGCCAGATTGCACACGTTTGTAATGGTTATAAACCGCAACTGAAAGTGATTTTTTCGCACGATCTTGTCCGATTACATATTGATCTAAGAACTCATAAATCTCTTGCGGTTTAGGAAGCTCTTGTAACCCAAGTGATGTGGATTCGCTTAATTCATCGAGAATGATTTCGTTACATAAATCGATACATTCATCGCAGATGTAAACACCTGGTCCGGCAATTAATTTCTTAACCTGCTTTTGGGTCTTTCCGCAGAAAGAACATTTGAGCAGATCGCCAGTTTCGCCGATGCGCGTAGTCATGAGATAAGGGTAAAACGAACTTTGGTGACAGGCTGGGAAATTAGCCGATTAAATGTTCGCTTATAGGCGAACTGGTTTATTTTTGAGCGGAAATTACTTCTTAGCTTTGCGAGAAGCGAGCACTTGGTCAATTAGGCCGTACTCGACAGATTCTTGCGCGGTCAAAATCTTGTCGCGTTCAATATCTTTACCAATATCTGCTTTTGATTTCTTCGTGTGACGAGCCAACATCTCTTCTAATAAAGATCTCATGCGCAAAATTTCTTTTGCTTGAATTTCGATATCTGAACCTTGTCCGCCACCTTCTGAATATGGTTGGTGAATCAAAATGCGAGCGTGCTCTAGTGCGTAACGTTTTCCGGGCGCACCACCGGCTAACAAAACTGCGGCGGCAGATGCTGCTTGACCCAAACAAATTGTCATTACATCTGGGCGAACAAATTGCATGGTGTCATAAATTGCAGTCAATGCGGTGAAAGATCCGCCTGGAGAGTTTATGTACATCATGATGTCGCGATCTGGATCCATTGATTCCAAAGTTAGAAGCTGTGCCATCACATCATTGGCAACTGTGTCATCAATTGCTTGTCCTAAGAAAATAATTCGCTCTTCAAATAATTTTGTGTATGGGTCAAGGCGTTTGTATCCGTAACTTGTACGCTCTTCAATAGTTGGCAAAACGTAACGAGAAGTTAGTTCGTTGATTTTGTTCATTTGATTTATCTCTGGATTCATGCGGTGCCGCCACTTCCGGAAACTTGTCCAGCAGAGCGAACTACGTGATCGACAAAGCCATACTCTTTTGCTTCTTCGGCGGTAAACCAACGATCGCGATCTGAATCAGATGCGATTGTGTCTACTTTTTGGCCAGTGTGAAAAGAAATTAATTCCGCCATTTTCTTTTTGGTAAATGACATTTGTTCTGCCTGAATTTTTATATCGGATGCAGTTCCGCCGATTCCACCAGATGGTTGGTGCATCATGATGCGTGCATGTGGCAATGCGTAACGTTTTCCGGCGGTGCCAGCGCAAAGTAAAAATTGACCCATAGAGGCTGCTAATCCCATCGCAACAGTTGCAACATCATTTTTTATATATTGCATAGTGTCGTAAATAGCCATACCGGCTGAGATTGAACCACCTGGAGAATTAATATAAAGGTAAATATCTTTTTCAGGGTCTTCTGCTGCAAGTAACAACATCTGTGCGCAAATTGCATTTGCCATTGAATCTTCGACAACCGAACCAAGGAAAATAATTCTTTCCTTTAATAATCTTTGATAAACCTGATCATCAAGCCCACCCATAGATGGACTAGCCGAACGAAGTTCTGGCTTAATGATTTCCAATTGAATCCCCCATGTATTTAACTGCATTTAACTACGTAAAGACCTTAACAATCTTTCCAGTAAATTGCTTCCTTAATTTCCAAAATATCTTTATTTGCTGTTCGCCCTTAGCGATTATTTCTTGGATTTATCTGATTTTGAATCGTCTGGCTCGCTAGCCGGTTTTGGTTTAAGGTGCTCAAGATCAATTTTCTTCCCGGATTTATCCTTAACGCTGACTCGGGAAAGGATTCCCGCCAACGCTTTTGCCCGTGCAACTTCAGCGACCATAGTGGTGACCTGACCTGCGTTAGTCACCTCTTTAATAAATTGATCGGGGGTCATGCCATATCGTTGTGAAGCCCGCACTAAATATTCCGTTAATTCATTCTCATTCACACTTACATTCTCAGCTTGAACGATTGAATCTAATAAGAAATCTCTTGAAATTGATTTAGTGATTTCATCTTTAACTTCAGCACGATGTTTGTCATCTTCTAACCGGTTTTCTTTCTCTAAATGCTCTTTAATTTCGGTTTCAATCAACTGCTCTGGCATTGGAATATCAATCTCTTTCAACAATTTTTCTACCAGCAAATCTCGTGCCTGAGCGCCTTGTTCCATCTCTTTTAGTTTTTGTAATCGGTCGGTGATGTCTTTTTTTAACTCGGCAAGAGTTTCAAATTCACTTGATAATTTAGCGAAGGCATCATCTACCGGTGGCAGATCACGATGCTTTACCGCTTTTACTGTAACGCTGACATCCCCTTTTTCGCCTTCGTTCATTCCAACTAATTGAGTTAAAAATTGTTTTGATTCACCAGCCTTTAATCCGATGAGTGCTTCATCTAAACCATCGACCATTCGATTTGTGCCAACTTCGTATGAAATATCGTTAGCGCTGCCACCTTCGAGTTCTTTTCCGTTTTGGGTTGCTTTCAAATCGATTGTTACAAAATCACCACTCTCAACGGTTTTTTCTACAGTGGTTAGCGTGCCAAAACGGATTCTTAAAGCCTCTATTTGTTCATCAATATCTTTTTCCGACACAACCGCATCATCGACTTCGATCTCGATTTTTGAGAAGTTTGGCAGCTTTAATTCTGGGCGAACATCAACTTCAACTGTAAATGACAAATTCTCTTTATCTTTTAATTCTTTTATATCGACCGTTGGACGCCCAATTACAAATACATTGTTTTCTTTGGCAGCCTGCGAATATAAAGAAGGTAAAGCATTATTTATTGCTTCATCCAGCACTGCACCCCGGCCGAATCTTTGGTCAATCATGGCGGCTGGAACTTTGCCTTTTCTAAAGCCGGGAATGTTTACTCGTTCGCCAATTGATTTATATGCATCATTTATATGAGTTTGTAAATCGGCAAATGGCACATCAATAGATAACTTCACTCTGGTAGGTGAAATCTTTTCAACTGAACTTTTCACATTGCTCCGAATTTATTTATTTTGATGGTCGGGGCGGAGGGATTCGAACCCACGGTCTCCTGCTCCCAAAGCAGGCGCGCTAGCCACTACGCTACGCCCCGGCGACGTAAGCAGTGAATTCTAAGGGGTCGTTTTCCTAACTCATAACTCAAGTAATAAAGTATGACCCGCTCTCGCGATCTTGATTAAATCAAAACCGCGAAAGCAAGTTTGCATACTTATCTGCAGATTTAACTGCAGACAAATTTGCGGGTGTAGCTCAATGGTAGAGTCCTAGCCTTCCAAGCTAGTTGTGCCGGTTCAATCCCGGTCACCCGCTCCAGATTTA
>CALMJB010000122.1 GCA_937864205.1 uncultured Actinomycetes bacterium
CCACTATTGTTAACCATTATTGTTAGTCACTAGTGAATGGAATCAAGATCAAATCATGAACAAAACTAGTCCTAATACAACTCCGCCGAGCGATGCGATAATTCCGCCTCGACATTCCAAAGCACCTGCAGTGGGCTCGCAAATCCCATCTCACTTTGGATATTGCTTTGGTTGCGGAAAATTACACTCTTCTGGTTTGCACCTGGTTGCCCATGCAAAAGCCGGACTCGAATTAACCGCCACCTTCAAAGTAACGGAAAATCATCAAGGTGCACCAGGTTTAGCTCACGGCGGATTACTTTCGTTGGCATTTGATGAAGCACTTGGAAAATTAATGTGGTTAATACGTACTCCAGCAGTTACCGGTCGTTTAGAAACTGATTTTCTTATGCCGGTTCCGGTTGGCAAAACCCTTTTCATCGAAGCGCAAATTACCGGTCAAGCCGGCCGAAAAATCTATACCGCTGCAATCGGCAAATTAGATTCTGCAGATGGTCCGATTGCGGTTAAGGCTGCTGCAATATTTATATCTGTGCCCATGTCACACTTTATAAATAACATAAATATTGATTTCAAAGAGCATTTACAAAAACATCCAGAGTTGATGGAATTTGTTGATCCAGATTTCAATTTCAATCCGTGATAATTTGGGTAACTTTTAATTGATTATGAATCCAACTGTAAAAGTATTAATCAAACGGCTCGACCCAACAATTGAATTGCCGCAATATGCAAAAGCTGGTGATGCTGGCTTTGATTTACGTACAAATATTGATATCACGTTGGCACCGGGCGAACGCAAACTTGCTCCGACCGGAATCGCGATCGCTCTGCCAGATGGTTTTGCCGCATTTGTTCATCCCAGATCAGGTTTGGCGATAAAACACGGTGTCTCGATGGTGAATACACCGGGCACAGTTGATGCTGGATATCGCGGTGAGTTACAGATTATTTTGATTAATCATGACAAAACTGAGTCGATTTCTTTCAAACGTGGCGATCGAATCGCGCAAATGGTTATTCAGAAAGTTGAAACCGCGGAATTTGTCGAAGTAGCACAACTACCTGGAACAACTAGATCAGATGGTGGATTTGGGTCCACCGGAACTAAATAATGTCTAATCAAAATCACGATCCAAATGCAGATAAGGAAAAAATCCTGGCTGCGATGGGTGGTAAACGTGGCCTAATTGATTCTGGTATTCCAGCATTAGCTTTTTTAATGGTCTTTAGTTTTTCAAAGCAAAATCTAAATTTGGCACTTTATTCGGCCATCGCGCTATCGGTGATTTTCACATTAATTCGAGTGTTTAGGCGCGAGACGATTCAGCATGCATTTTCTGGCTTAATCGGAGTTTTGATCTGCGCGTTGTTTGCTCGAAAAACTGGTAACGCTAATGATTTTTATTTGCCGGGTTTACTCACAAATCTTGCATACGCTTTTCTTTATGCATTCTTAAATTTAATTCGCTGGCCTTTGCTTGGCTTAATGCTTGGTCCGATTTTGGGAGAGAACCTGAAGTGGCGACAAAATCCGGCCAGGCTTTCGGTCTATCAACGAGCCGGTTGGATTTGGGTCGGCTTGTTTGTATCTCGATTAGCAGTGCAATATCCGCTTTATTTAACGGACAACTTAACTTTGCTAGGCACTGCGAGATTAATTATGGGTTATCCGATGTTCTTATTGGCGGCTTGGCTAACCTGGAAAGTATTAGTGACTGTTCCATCTGTAAAAGATGAAAATTAAATAACGACTAGTTATTTCCAATCAAACATTTCTTCAATAAATCTTCGGCGCTGGCAGAGGCCACAAAAATCAACTCATCCCCAGCACTAATAACTTCATGGTCTTTTGCGGGAATCACTCGACCATCGCGAACTATTGCGGCAATAGCGCAATCATTTGGGAATTCGATTTCACTTACAGTTTTACCGCAACAGGCTGCGTTATCAGGCAAGGTAATTTCAACTAGGTTTGCTTGACCTTTTCGTAGCGAAAAGAGTCGAACCACATCTCCGACACTGACCGCTTCTTCAACCAAAGCGGAGATGATTCGTGGTGTCGACACCGCGACATCTACTCCCCAGGAGCTATCAAACATCCATTCATTCTTTGGGTGTTTTATACGAGCCACAACGCGCGGAATTCCGTATTCGGTCTTGCCCAGTAAAGAGGTCACCAAATTCACTTTGTCATCACCGGTAGCGGCGACCAAGACTTGGCAGTTAGTTAGTTTTGCCTTGTCTAGGGTGCTGATTTCGCAAGCATCGCCCAACAACCACTCGGCAGCTTGCACACTTTCCATTTTGATTGCTTTTGGATCTTTATCAATCAACAGAACTTTGTGATTATTACTGAGCAACTCACGCGCAATCGCGCGTCCGACGTTACCGGCTCCGACAATCGCGACTCTCATTGATTTCTCCTGTTTATCCTTTAAGACAAATTAATTTGTATCTGGATTTTTACCCAAAGTTGCTTCAACTGCAGACAAATCTTTTTCGGCAGCAATCACATGTACCAAATCGCCATCTTGCAAAATTGTGTCGCTCTCTGGAATCAAGCCTTTGCCAAGTCTGGTTATGAAAGCTACTCGGGCATTTGTATTTTTCTCAATTAAAGAAATTGGTTCGCCATGCCATCCAGAATCAATATGAACTTCACTTAACACCACAGTTCCAGAGGAATCTCGCCACTCTGATTGGCTGCCAGATGGCAACAATCTGCGCATAATTTGATCAGTTGTCCATAACACTGTTGCCACAGTTGGAATTCCAAGTCTTTGATAAATCTCAGCTCTTCCTGGGTCATAGATACGTGCAACTACATTTGCTACTCCGTAAGTTTCGCGAGCCACACGAGCGGCCAAGATATTTGAATTATCACCATTTGAAACCGCTGCAAATGCCGCTGCTTTTTCGACACCGGCTTCTACCAATGTGTCGCGATCAAATCCGACACCGGCAACAGTTGTACCTTTAAATTCCGAACCTAATCTACGAAACGCTTCTCGGTTTTGATCAATTACTGCAACGGTATGACCTTTTGCTTCTAGATCTTTTGCCAGAGTTGCACCTACGCGACCACAACCCATGATGACAACGTGCATATAGATGAATTTACTACTTTAAGGTTAGCGATGTGAAATCTGACGCTCAAAATACTGATGCAGAAAGTGTCAGAATTGAGAAAAAGTTATCCGTTGGCGATGTTGTTGAGATTGAAATAAAAGATGTTGCTCATGGTGGTCATTTTGTTGCACATCATGGCAAACAGGTGATTTTTGTGCGTCACGCGATCACTGGCGAGAAAGTAAAAGCAATAATCACAAGAATTAACAACAAAATTATGTTGGCAGACACAATTGAAGTTCTGCAGCCATCGAAATATCGAGTCACGCCATCTTGCGAATATGTTTCCGATCAGCAGAAAATTAAATGCGGTGGCTGCGATTTCCAACATATCAATATCGAATATCAACGTGAATTAAAAGAAAAGATTGTGATTGACCAGTTTTATCGCTTAGCTAAGTTTGATCTGAGAAAATTTAAATCAATTGATTCAGAGGATTTTCATTTGAAATCTGTGGCGCCGGCTACCGGATTAGGGTGGCGCACTCGAATGAATTTTGCCGTAAGTAAAAGTGGAAAAATGGGAATGTTTCCACATCACAGCAATGAGATTCTGGAAATAAAGGATTGTCAGATTGCAGATAGTCGTTTAAATGTTTCAAAATTCGCCACTCAAAATTGGAATGGCAAAACTAAAGTAAGCCTTGAGCTTTTCGCTGAACAAGTGCAGATCACACACGCAGATGTGCCAGGTGTGTTCTGGCAAAGCCATATAAATGCTCAGGAGACTTTGACTGATTACATTGGCGAGAAATTAATTGTTAAACCCGCAGCAAAGGTGTTAGACCTTTACTCAGGCTTGGGAGTATTTGGCCAGTTCATATTAAAACTACAACCAAACATTGCCGCACTTACATTGGTTGATACCAATGTTGAGTCAATTAAGATAGCAAAATCAGAATTTGCATCTCTACTTAAGCAAATTAATCCAGCGGTGAAATTTAATACATCTGCCTCTGAAGTTTTGAAATACCTTCGTTCCGAGGTACAAAGCAAAAAGTCACAAGAACGAACATGGGATCTAGCGATTGTTGACCCACCTCGTTCTGGTTTAAATTCACAAATAATCGATTTGCTTGCGCAATTGAAAGTAAGCGAACTGGTATATATTTCATGTGATCCGGCATCACTTGCTCGAGATTTTGCTGCACTACAAAGTAAAAATTATCATTTGAATCACATTAGATCCTTTGATCTATTTCCCATGACGCAGCACATTGAAACTGTGGCAATCTTTGGTAGCGGTGTAGAATGAGAAATATCGGGTAAACGAGCAATAGAGTAATTGAAAATTTAAAAAGTGCTTGATTTCAAGATAGTTTCAATAAAGGGGGTCTTAAGTCGTTGAGTAAGAACTCCTTAAATGCCAAGCAAACCATTCAAATTGCCGGAGATTCCTTCACATATTTTGATATCACGAAAATTCCAGGTGTTGCCGATTTACCGTTTAGCCTAAAAATATTATTAGAAAATTTATTACGCACTGAAGATGGTGCAAATATCACAGCCACGCAGATCAAAGCACTTGCTAATTGGGATCCGAAAGCAGAACCAGATACCGAAATTCAATTCACGCCAGCTCGAGTAATTATGCAAGATTTCACCGGGGTTCCCTGCATAGTCGACCTTGCAACAATGCGAGAAGCGATTGTGGAATTAGGCGGTGATCCTGCGAAGGTAAATCCGCTGGCACCGGCGGAATTAGTGATTGATCACTCGGTAATTGCCGATTTGTTTGGCACTAAAGATGCGTTTGAAAAGAATGTTGACATTGAATATCAACGAAATCGAGAGCGTTATCGGTTTTTGCGTTGGGGCCAAACCGCTTTCTCGGAATTTAAGGTAGTGCCACCTGGCACTGGCATAGTGCACCAAGTAAATATTGAATATCTAGCTCGGGTAATTATGAACCGTAAAGTTAATCCATCTAATTCAAACAGCAGTGAAACCTATTTGTATCCTGACACGGTCGTTGGCACCGATTCTCACACAACAATGGTCAACGGTTTAGGTGTGCTTGGTTGGGG
>CALMJB010000123.1 GCA_937864205.1 uncultured Actinomycetes bacterium
ACTGGCATCGGCCATCGCCGTTTGATTGCCAAACTGTGGCGGAGTAATAGATAAAACTGCGCCTATGCTTCCAATTGTTCCGGTGACAATTAAAGCCATTCGTTTTTTCATTTTCTCTCCGCTCTTATTATTTTAAAATTTTCTTTAAAAGTTACAAAATCAATTTCCATGATAGGCAAAAGCTTCATCATGAAATCTATTTTTTGGGATTCCGCAATCATCGGCGGCAGTTTTAACCGCTTGAACCAAACTTTCTGGTCCGCAAACATAAACTTCGGCATCGGCAAACATCGGAACTATTTGCCTTAAATATTTAAAGTTCATCGGATGTTGATGGCGAGAACCAACTAAGTAATGAACTCTGGCACCACGACTTCTGGCTAGTGCATCTAGTTCCTTACGCAAGACCAAATCTGCTTCAGTCGAGGCTCGGTAAATGACATCGATTTCCTTAGTTACATCAAACTCTTCAAGTAAAGCTCTCAGTGGGGTAATTCCAACCCCACCACCGATTAAAACTACGTGGCCACGACTTGCTTTGCTTGCTACGAAAGTTCCGTATGGACCTTCAAAGAAAACTCTGGTGCCGGGCTTGATTTGTTTTATCGAACCAGAGTGATCGCCCAATTGTTTTACAGTAATTCTCAAATAATTCTTGGTCGGAGCAGCTGAGAGTGAATAAGGATGCGACAACCACCAGTGACCTTTAGTTAAAAAACGCCAACCAAAGAACTGCCCACCTTGTGCCTTCAAGTTATCAAGATTTCGCCCATGCATGATTATCGAGATAACTCCAGGACCTTCAATAACAATTTGTTCCACCTTTAAATTGTGAATTAAAGATTTTGCGGTTGGCAAAATAAATCGCCAGAAAATCAACACAAATGCAACTAATGCGTAGAGAATTTGCCAAAACAATTTATTAAGTGGATGTCCAACAAACATTGGTCCGGTAAGAACTTGATGCATGAATGAAAGTGATATTGCAAGGTATGTATATAAGTGCACTGTCCACCAAGTTTCGTAAGACATTTTCGCACGTACTTTTTTATAAGAAGTGATTCCAGCAGCTAAAAAGAAAATAAAACCAATAAATGCCGGCAACATCCATGGAAAGTTTTTGATCAATCGCCAAAGTTCTACACCTAAGCGAACTTGATCATTGCCAGCGTAACCGAGCGTTACAAATAAAACATGAAAGCCAACTAAGAAAATCGAATATGGACCTAATTTTCTATGCCAAGTAATCAAGCGATCATGGCCAACCGATTTTTCTATCCATGCAATTCGTGAAACCAAGACCAAACCCACTAAAGCAAAATAAGTTCCAAGCAGGGCACAAATTCGCGAGATTGAAGTGATGATTGGGTAAACGCCGTTCCAATCATTACTAGTTGTGGTTTCAATTTGCAGAGCGATTGTTAGACCAAGCCCAATTCCTAATATCAGCGAAGCCCAATCGGTGGTGAACCGCTTGCCAATCGTCATGCCGGGAGCAAACACTTTCTTCCTGAGAGAAAGCGGAGAACTAGTTGAGTGGGGCAGCAGAGTTATAAGCGGCAATATCTTTGATTATCTGCTCTAACCCGATCTTGGGCTGCCAGCCAAGAGTGTTTTTGATTTTCGAAATATCGGGAACGCGCCGTTGCATATCTTCAAAACCTGGACCATAAGCCTTTTCGTAAGGAACTAATTCAATTTTGCTTTTCGAACCGGTAACTTCAATGACTTTCTTGGCTAAATCCATAATTGTGATTTGTTGATTGTTGCCAACATTAAATACTTGACCGATTGCTTTTTCAGATTCAATCACTTTCACAAGTGCATCTACCGCATCGTGCACATGACAAAAACATCTAATTTGAGAGCCATCTCCGTAAACAGTAATTGGTTCATTCTTTAATGCAGCACTTACAAATCTTGGAACAACCATTCCATAACGGCCAACTTGCCTTGGCCCCACAGTATTGAACAGCCGAACAATTCTTACCGGTAATCCTTGCTCTTGGAAATAGAAATATGCCATTGATTCATCGATTGCTTTAGCTTCACTGTAAGACCAACGAGATTTAAGCGGAGAACCAATTAAACGATCATCCTCTTCATTTAGTGGAACTTTGTCATTTTTTCCATAAATTTCACTTGTAGATGTAATCAAAATTGGTTTTTTTAATTTGGCGGCTAATTCAAGAACAATTTCGGTGCCTTGAAGATTGGTTTTTAGACTTTCTAGCGGTTTGTTTACAATATTGAATACTCCGAGTGCAGCGGCTAGATGAAGTACTTGATCAGATTCAGAAATTAATTTTTCAACTAGCCCCTTATCGAATATCGAGCCCTCTACTAACTTGACGGCAGTTTTACCCAGATTTGCTTTTTGGCCGGTAGAAAAATCATCCAGAACTGTTGCTTGATGACCATCTTTTATCAGTTTTTCGGTAAGGTGCGAACCTACAAATCCAGCCCCACCTGTGATTAGGAACTTGGTCAAACAG
>CALMJB010000124.1 GCA_937864205.1 uncultured Actinomycetes bacterium
GGTCGGGTTGAACCGCCGCAGTTATTTCACGAAGTTCTAGAAAATCGTTGGTATCTAAGTGAAAAACTAGGCAGAGATGTTGGGCTAGATTTTGCCACGCAGGATTACATCGAAAAAGTTTTACCTTATCGAATGGATGCAGGAGTTTTAGTAAAACCGTGAACAATAAAATTCCAGGTGGGTTACCGAAGCAAGCATTTGGTCGAGCATTTGATTTAAGCTCGCTAAAGAAACCAGCAAATTCAGGGGACGTAAACTCTGAAAATCGCCCCGGTAAACCTGTAACTCAACAAAATTTAGTTAGTGATTTCGTTTCACTTTCAAAAACGAAGTTAGTCATCTTGTTGCTTTGGTCAGAACGTAGCCCGCAGTCGATTGAAATAATGCAAATGCTTGCAAAGTTAGAGGCAGAAGATAAAAATCGATGGTTGTTTGGCACGGTGAATGTCGATGAACAAGCCGCAATCGCGCAGGCAATGCAAATTCAATCAGTGCCAGTTGCAGTTGCGATCATTGCTGAACAATTTCTTCCGCTGTTTGAATCGGTACCGCCAGCAGATCAAGTTCGATTAGTAATAAATAAATTATTTGAAGTAGCCGCTCAAAAAGGCGTCGGTTCGGCGGAACCGACTGTGCCAAATCCGGAGATAAAACTAGAACCGGAAGAGGAAGCGGCCTATGAAGCGATGCAAAAACGAGATTACAAGTCTGCAAAAGAGCATTATCAGAAATGGTTGAATCGAAAACCCGGTGAACAAATTGCAAAAATTGGTATCGCGCAGGCAGATTTGTTGCTCAGAATTGAACCATTAAATCCAAGTTTGGTAATTCCAAAAGCCCAAGCAAATCCCGCCGATGCTATTTTGCAAATGCAGGCAGCTGATATTGAAATTGCACAGGGTGATTTGGAATCGGCATTTAATCGATTGATAAAGACGATTAAAACCACATCGGGGGAACAACGCGAACAGGTGAAGAATCACCTACTTCAACTTTTCACATTGGTAGATCCAAATGATTCTCGATTAGTTAAAGCCAGACAGCAACTGGCCAGTGCGTTGTTCTGAGGCAAATGACAATCACAAATTTCAATAAGTCGATTTACACAAAATCGGAGGAGTTTTTCTTAAGTTCTATTTTCTTCTTATTTGGATTAAGCATTATGTCGCTGGCGGCTAGAACTCCAGATTTAAAAGCGAATCTGCAGGTAAACAATGGAACTTTTGGAACGATTTTAAGTACCGGATCACTTGGTGCGATTGTGGCTCTGTTAATTGGTGGGCAATTGGTTCATAGATTTGGTGCCAAACTTTCAATGCAGGTATGTGCCACCACAATCATGATCTGTTATTTTGTATTTGTTCATACTCATAATCCGGCAATCTATGTTTTCTTCAACATAATTTCTGGTGCTGCGATATCTGGTTATCACATCGCATCTTCCGGGCACGCCCTTCATCGACAAGATGATTTAGGTAAGACCATTGTTCCTAAATTGCACGGTGTGTGGGCGGTCGGTGCCACTTCAACTTCAATAATTTCATTTGTGCTGGCAGAGCGCGTATCAATAGCAATTCACATTTCAACGTTGGTTATTTCGGTCTGGATATTACAAATGTTTTCACTTTCAAAGTTGAATCCGACTTTTTATGCTCCGTCAGCTGATGATGAAAAGTATGAACTAACTTCACTAAAAAACTTTAAATTGAAATTTAGTGCCATGCTCAGCGCCGCATTTCTGTGTGCTTCCTTGATGGAGTTCATTTCAGCAGATTGGGCTACATTGTTTGGAAAAGAAGAACTTCAGATGTCACCTTCGCTTAGCACCATCAATTACATAAGTATGTTGACCGGAATGATTGTTGGACGTTTTGCTTACGGTTGGGCTTTAAAGCAGGCTAGCGAACAATTTTTGATTAGAGTTTGTGGATTTACTGGCGGAATCTTGTTTATTTCATTTCTGACAATTTCTAAATTTATTTTTTCGGCAGGAACTTCGTGGGCATTTTTATTCTCTTATGCTGCTTTCTTTATGGGTGGATTAGGAACATCATTTATGGCGCCAATTTTTAATGGAATTGCCGGAAGAATGTTTACCGGTTCAAATGCGATTGCAGTGGCGCAATTAAGTTTGATAAATACAGTTGGGATTCTAATTTTTAAAGCGGTGGTCGCTTGGGTAGCGCAGCTGACCAGCATTTATGTCGCACTACTTATTCCAGCATTTGCAATGGTATTGCTGATTCAATTTGGAAAAATTGGCAGCGATAAGAGAGTTAACTCAGCCTGACCCTTCGGTGTTGCCAGCTTCGGCAGCAGTAACGTCATCTAGTTTGTATTTCTTAAGAGCTTTCTTTAATTTGCCAGTTCTTAAACTTCCGGCTTTTACTAGTTGCATGATGGCAGCGACCGCGATTGATTCAGCATCAACTTTGAAATGACGTCGAAGTGCGCCGCGGGTGTCAGATAAACCAAATCCATCGGTACCAAGTGAATAGAAATCTTGCTCGATCCAAGGTGAAACTTGATCTTGCACAGCGCGCATGAAATCAGAGACTGCCACGATTGGACCTTTAGCTTTCTTTAATTTGTTAGTTATATAAGCGCGCTTTTGATCCTTCGGATGCAACAAGTTGTGGCGATCAACCGCTAATCCATTTCGACGTAGTTCATTCCATGATGTAACTGACCAAACATCTGCGGCAATATTCCATTCTTTATCTAACATCTGTTGCGCTTTAAGGGCTGCATTCACTGCAATTCCAGAAGCCAAAATTTGAACCTTGCGTCGGTGCCACTTTGGCGCCTTCTTTAATTTATAAATTCCGCGCAAAATTCCATCAACATCGACATTCTTTGGCTCTTCAGGTTGTTGGTATGGCTCGTTGTAAACCGTTAGGTAGTAATAAATATTTTCACTGTTTTCACCATACATACGGCGTAAACCATCTTGAACAATGTGTGCTAATTCGTAACCAAAAGCTGGATCGTATGAAATGACCGCAGGGTTTGTAGATGCGAGCAATTGCGAATGGCCATCTTCATGTTGCAATCCCTCGCCATTTAAAGTGGTGCGACCGGCAGTAGCGCCAAGCACAAAACCGCGGGCAAGTTGATCTGCCGCTGCCCAGAAGCTGTCACCGGTGCGTTGGAATCCAAACATCGAATAAAAGATGTAAATCGGAATCATTGGTTCATCATGTGTTGAATATGAAGTGCCGACGGCAGTAAAAGAGGCGACCGATCCTGCTTCGTTGATTCCTTCGTGAAGTATTTGACCCTCTTTAGATTCTTTATAAGAGAGCATTAATTCTCGGTCGACCGATGTATAAGTCTGTCCGTGGGGTGAATAAATTTTTAGCGTTGGAAATAGCGAATCCATTCCAAATGTTCTGGCCTCATCAGGGATGATTGGTACAAATCGCTTACCAATATTTGGATCTTTTACCAATTCTTTTAACAAGCGAACAAAAGCCATTGTGGTCGCTACCTCTTGTTGGCCAGAGCCTTGTTTTACAATTTCATAATTTTTATCCGGTGGTAAAACCAGTGGTCTAGATTTGTTTCTCCGAGATGGCAAGAAGCCACCAAGTTCATTTCGGCGATCAATCAAATACTTATATTCATCAGAATCTTTTCCGGGATGAAAATACGGTGGCAGTTTTGCATCAATCTTTTCATCTGGAATCGGTAAGAAAAGCCGATCACGGAACTCTAATAAATCTTCCATAGTCATTTTCTTCATTTGGTGAGTCGAATTGCGTCCTTCAAAGTGCGAACCTAGAGTCCAGCCCTTGATGGTTTTCGCCAAAATTACAGTTGGTCGACCATTATGTTCGGTGGCCGATTTATAAGCGGCGTAAAGTTTTTGATAATCATGACCGCCACGTTTTAATTCCCAAATCTGTTCATCGCTCCAATTTGAAACCATGGCCGCGGTGCGTGGGTCGCGACCAAAGAAATGCTCGCGCACATACGCGCCATTTTCTGCCTTGTAAGTTTGATAATCACCATCGGGAGTCTTGTTCATCAAATCAACTAATGCGCCTTCTTTATCTTGCGCTAATAATTGATCCCATTCCCGGCCCCAAATAACTTTAATTACATTCCATCCGGCACCACCAAAAATTGATTCCAACTCTTGAATGATTTTGCCATTGCCGCGAACTGGACCATCTAGGCGTTGTAAATTGCAATTCACAACGAAAGTTAAGTTATCTAGATTTTCTCGGGCAGCAAGTGGAATCGCACTTAAAGTTTCAGGTTCATCTATTTCACCATCACCGAGAAAAGCCCAGACTCGTTGATCACTTGTGTCTTTGATGCCACGATTTAATAAATATCGATTGAATCGCGCTTGATAAATTGCGTTGATTGGTCCGATTCCCATCGATACGGTTGGAAATTCCCAAAACTCTGGCATCAATCTTGGATGTGGATACGAACTTAATCCGCCGCCGGGATTAGATAATTCTTGACGGAATCCATCCATTTGTTCTTGCGAAAGTCTTCCCTCTAAAAATGCACGGGCATACATTCCGGGACTGGCATGTCCTTGGAAGAAAACTTGATCGCCACCACCTTGATGATTTTTTCCACGGAAGAAATGATTAAATCCAACTTCGTAAAGTGCAGCAGATGATGCATAAGTTGAAATATGTCCACCGACTCCGACACCTGGTCGTTGCGCGCGATGCACCATGATTGCTGCGTTCCATCTTACGAATGCTCTAATTCTTCGCTCTAAATATTCATCGCCAGGAAACTTAGGTTCTAATGAAGGCGGAATCGTGTTTATGTAATCGGTAGTGCGCAGAGTTGAAACACCAACATTTTTCTCATGCGAGCGTTGCATCATTGAGAGCATCAAAAAACGAGCTCGCTGCGAACCAGATTTTTCAATTACGGAATCGAGGGATTCCTGCCACTCTTTAGTTTCGGAAGGGTCGGCATCTACCAATTGATCGATTAAGTGATCTGGTCCCTCGAAATTCGATGTCACGGGGGCTATCTTCTCGCGTCAAAGGGCGTTTGGTCATATTCATATTGGGGTTTAAGCGGAATTAGATAAGCATCACTCGGGGGAGTTGCGCGAAATTGAAAAGATGAGTGGACTACTCCTTGTGAATTCGGCTTTAGGGCCAACTGCGGTTGTAGAAAAACTTGGCTTTAAGAAAGATCAATTAATTCTTGAAGTTGGGCAGGCTGACGATTGCGACAATTTACTTCGCGACGAAATTCAAAAAATAACTCAAACGAATTTGATTGCCGAAGAGGCACAAGAAGTAGTTGACGCGGTTATCTTATGGTGGCGCGAAGATGATGGTGATTTGATCGACGAATTAGTTGATGCACAGACTTATTTGTCGGAAGAGGGACCGGTTTGGTTATTTACTCCCAAAGCGGGTCGCAAAGGTCATGTTGAACCGGCAGATATTCAAGATGCTGCACCGACCGCAGGATTAACGCAAACCGTTTCCTTCCCAGCAAGTGCAGATTGGACGGCAACCAGGTTGGTTGCCCGCAAGAAAAAATAGGAGAGAAATGTCGTTAAAAGTTTCAGACTCAGCACCAGATTTTGAATTAGTAAATCAATTTGGACAAAAAACTTCGTTGTCATCTTTTAATGGAAAGAAAAATGTGGTGGTGCTGTTTTATCCATTTGCATTCTCAGGAATTTGTACCGGTGAGTTATGCGCATTGCGAGATGATTTAGCATCTTTTCAAAATGACAAAGTGGAATTGCTTGCCATCTCTTGTGATCCGATGTATTCACTAAAAATGTTCGGTGAAAAAGAGGGATATAAGTTCCAATTGCTTTCAGATTTTTGGCCCCATGGCGCAATTGCCAAGAAATATGGTGTGTTTAACGAAGAACGTGGCTGTGCCGTGCGCGGAACTTTCATAATCGACAAAACTGGAAAAATTCGCTGGCAGATTGTTAATTCTTTAGGGGATGCTCGCAATTTAGTTGATTACAAAGCAGCACTAGCATCGCTTTAATAGATATTTGTTTTTGCTAGTACACTTCGCATTCGCAATAAATACCGGGTGGTTAGCTCAGCGGTAGAGCGCCTCGTTTACACCGAGGATGTCGGGGGTTCGAAACCCTCACCGCCCACAATTAATAAATTATGACTTAGTTATCTCTACTGTATC
>CALMJB010000125.1 GCA_937864205.1 uncultured Actinomycetes bacterium
GCGGTCGCGCGGCGAGAAACTCGACGCAAGGTTCTGCCGGTAATGTCATTTGCCAAGAAGGCGTGGTGAATTCTTCCTGAGACATATGGCCATGGACCTTGGTTTGCTGGTTCATCTTGCACCCATAGCAGTGTGGCATTTGGATGATTTTTAATCTCTGCCAAAATCGCATTAATTGGTAGCGGATACAAAAGTTCTACGCGACAGATTGCAGTTGAACTTTCTTGTAATTTATTTCGCTCAGCAATTAAATCGTAATAAACCTTGCCTGAGCAGAAAATTAATCGGGATGCATTTGTTACCGAAGTATCTGGAATGAAACTTTGGAAGTTGCCAGATGTGAAATCTTTTAATCCACTAGCTGCCGCTTTCAGGCGCAACATTGATTTAGGTTCAAAGACAACTAATGGCCGGCGCGCGGGATTTTTCATGTGCCAACGCAATAAGTGGAAATAACTGGCCGGGGTAGAAGGTTGGGCCACGGTCATATTTTGTTCGGCGCAAAGCGCTAAGAATCTTTCAATACGTGCTGATGAATGATCGGGACCTTGTCCTTCATAACCATGTGGCAAGAGCATTACTACCGATGATCGCTCGCCCCATTTCTGCAGCGCACTTGAAACAAATTCATCGATGACTGTCTGTGCTCCGTTAACGAAGTCGCCAAACTGTGCTTCCCAAATTACTAATGCATTTTCTCTTTCCACCGAGTAGCCGTATTCGAATCCAAGCGCTGCGTATTCAGATAGCAAAGAGTCATAAATTTGAAATTGATTTGCATTTGGAACCAGCGAGCGCAACGGGAACCAATCTTGCCCATTATTTTGATCAACAATTACCGCGTGACGATTGCTAAATGTTCCGCGCCGAACATCTTGTCCGGCCATGCGAATTGGATGCCCTTCTAACAACAGCGATCCAAAGGCAAACATCTCGCCAGTCGCCCAATCGACCGATGAATCATTTAACATTTCAGTTCGTTTCTTAAGCTGTGGCAAAAGTTTGTTGTGAACTGTGAATCCATCTGGAATTGCGATTTGAGTTTGCGCAATTTGGCGTAATACCGGTTCGGCAATTGCAGTAGAAACCGCTTCTGCTTCTGGAGCCACTGGAACTTTCCAATTTGGATCATGCTCTGGTTCCATATTGTGAACTGCATTGAAAACTGCTTCTAATTGTGATTGGTAATCTTGCAAAACTTCTTCAGCCTGTTCGACAGTGATATCGCCTCGGCCAATCAATGCTTCGGTATATAACTTTCGAGTAGAACGTTTTGCATCAATTAATTTGTACATTAATGGCTGAGTAAAACTTGGTTCATCGCCTTCGTTATGGCCACGGCGGCGATAACACAACATGTCAATCACAACATCTTTGCTGAACGCCTGGCGATATTCAAAGGCTAATTTTGCGACCCGTACGCATGCTTCTGGATCATCGCCATTTACATGGAACACCGGCGCTTGAATCATCTTGGCAACATCGGTTGCGTAAGTTGAAGATCTAGCGGCGTGCGGTGATGTAGTGAAACCAACTTGGTTATTGATGATGATGTGAATCGTTCCACCGGTGCGATAACCAGCAAGTTGGGAAAGACTTAGCGTTTCTGCGACCACGCCTTGTCCGGCAAATGCGGCATCACCATGAATCAAAATTGGCATCACTTGAGTTATCTGGAAAGCATTACTGTCATTGGAATTATTTTCCGCGAGCAAGCGATCTTGTTTTGCTCGCACAATTCCTTCTAATACTGGATTAACCGCTTCTAGGTGCGACGGGTTTGCCGCTAAATAAATTTTGGTAGTTGATCCAGAGGCAGCGGTGAAAACTCCTTTTGTGCCAAGGTGGTACTTAACATCGCCTGAACCATGAACTTCATTGTCGTGATAATTTCCTTCAAACTCTTGGAAAATCTGGCCATAAGACTTTCCGGCAATATTTGCTAAAACATTCAATCGGCCGCGGTGGGGCATTCCGATGCAAACCTCTTCTAATTTGTGATCGGCAGCTGCCGTGATAATCGCATCTAATATCGGAATAACTGATTCGCCACCTTCAAGTGAGAATCGTTTTTGTCCTACGAATTTAGTTTGTAAAAATGACTCAAATGCTTCAGCTGAGTTTAATTTCTTCAAGATTTGCATCTGTTCGTCGCGGTTGAAGACTGGTGCACCAACTTCAACATGTTCTTGCATCCATTTACGTTCAGCTGGATTTGCCATGTACATATATTCAACGCCGATGGTTCGGCAGTAAGAGTCACGCAAGATTCCCAAGATTTTGCGCAATTTCATTACTGGTTTGCCGCCAAATCCACCGGTAGCAAATTCGCGATCAAGATCCCACAAAGTTAATCCGTGATTTACGATGTCTAAATCTGGGTGTGAGCGTTGGGCGTATTCAAGTGGATCAATATCTGCCATCAAATGTCCGGTAGTGCGATACGCGTCGATTAATTTTTGAACTCGCGCGGTTTTATCTATTTCAGTATCAACTTCAACATTTTTCTTTACCGAAACATCGGGCACCCATCGAATTGGCACATATGGAATTCGAAGCGCTCTAAATATTTCATCGTAGAAATCTTCAGCGCCTAACAAGATTTCATGAATTCGGCGCAAGAAATCGCCAGATTGTGCGCCTTGAATGATTCGGTGATCGTAAGTTGATGTCAAAGTTACAACTTTGCTGATTCCAAGTTCGGAAATTGTTTCAACTGATGCACCATGGAATTCAGCCGGGTAATCCATCGCACCGACTCCGAGAATTAATCCTTGACCTTGCACTAAACGTGGTACTGAATGAACCGTGCCAATTGTGCCGGGATTTGTCAGTGACAAAGTTGTGCCAGCAAAATCTTCTACCGTTAATGAACCAGCGCGGGCTTTGCGCACCATGTCTTCATAAGCGTTCCAGAATTGCGCGAAATCTAAAGATTCACATCCCTTTATTGATGGAACTAGCAACTGCCTTGATCCATCTGGCTTAGCCAGATCAATTGCAATGCCAAGATTTATGTGTTCTGGTTGTCCAACTGCAGGTTTGCCATCTAATTCGGTAAAGAATGCGTTCATTTCCGGCATTGCTCGCACCGCTTTAATCATTGCGTAACCAATTAAGTGTGTGAATGAAACTTTGCCACCGCGGCCACGTTTTAGGTGATTATTAATTACGGTGCGATTATCAATCATCAGTTTTGCTGGAATTGCGCGCACACTGGTCGCAGTCGGAACCGTTAATGATGCTTCCATACTTTGCACAACTCGCGCCGCTACTCCGCGCAGTGGTTGCACATTGGCTGAAGCCGGAGCGGTAATTGTTGGCGTCGCTTTTTTTATTGGATCAGCCGGAGTCTTTGTTACCGGTGCTGGTTGCACCACTTCATTTACTTGCTCTATTACTGGATTTACTTGAACTGCCGGCACTACTTTTTCAATTTGTGTAACGGGTGCGGCTACTTGGTTTATAACTTCATTAGTTCCCTGCGCGGCTTGCAAATTTTTTTGTTGGTTTAATTTAGTTTGTTTTGGAATCGGCGGAACTCCACGTTGCCCATTTGCGCCCGCAAAACCATTACTGGAACCTGCCGAAGTTGGTACACCTTTGAAATCTGCAAAGAAATCCCACCAAGATTTATCAACTGATTGCGGATCTTGTTGATAGCGCTCGTACATCTCTTGTACTAGCCACTCATTTGGTCCGAAGGAGCCACCGAAATGATTAGCGGGGGTATTAGCTCCGGTTGCCGACACTGGCTCTCCTTGAGAATTTGAAATATTTTGGCGTTGCTTTTCCCATTCTATCTAATTTGCTTCCAGGTCGATCGAACCTTGGAATCGGTAAAAAGTGCAATAAGCGCGAATATCTAGCAAAGTATCGGTGTGAGTGAGGTAATGAACACCGCCGAAAAAACTACGGCCACTAATAAAAATCGATACGCCATCGTTACCGGCGGCAGTCGTGGTCTTGGGTTTGAAACCGCAATTGGATTATTGAAAGCCGGAATCAGCGTAGTGATTATCGGTAAAGATCCCGAGCGAGCAAAAAATGCAGCTGCAAAATTAAATGAAATTGCTAATTCGGTTACCAATAATTCAAATAATTCTGAACCTGATCAAAAACTATTTGTGCAAGCCCGAGTCGTTGATGTCGCAGATGCAAAGAGATTCCGGGAAGTGTTAGCAGAAATTTCTAAATCTTTCGGTGTTCCAGAGGTTTTGATGTTGGCACATGGAGTAATGAGCGAAAAAATGTCGAAGACTTTGCGCACTACCGATGAAGAGTGGCGTCGAGTATTGGCAATCAATCTAGATGCAGTGTTCATTGCGTTAAATCAAGTTGTACCGGCAATGGCCGATGCTCGAAATGGCAGAGTCGTTGTTTACAGCGCCTGTCTTGGCAGAATGTCTGGACCTGGAAATGCCGGCGGACTTGCGCCTTATCGAATTAGCAAAGCTGGAGTGAATGCATTGGTGCGCAACTTGGCACATGAAACTGGAATGGGTGCGCGTGGATTATTGGTTGATGCAATCTGTCCAAATCATTCTCGTACCGATATGGGTGGTCCGGATGCGCCACGTTCTGCGCAAGAGGGAGCGCAAACTGCAATCTGGTTAGCAACTAGAAATTTCGAACCTGGCAAAGATCAAACCGGTTTACTTTGGGAGGATAACCAGGTCGTTCCCTGGTAAAAATCAAACCTTAATTTATTGAATTTTTTGGTTTGTTTGAATCCTTAATTACCAAAAAGATACTAATTACCAATGCCAGTGATAAAGCTGCAAGAAAGAATCCAATTGGTAGCGATAACCAAAGTACTTTCTCAACAATCATAAAGTAACTAACTCCAAGCAGAATCAAATTAATAAGCAGCGCTGGTGCTTGCACATATCTTTTGCCATTTTTGAAACCACGTGCACAAAACCAAAGCGCTAATGTAAAAATCACGTAATACAAAACATCAAGCACTAATCCCACGGGGCTAGTCACTTCCGAAAAAAATGGCGCCACGATTAAGTAAATTGTCCAAAGAAGAGAAATCAGGGTTTCCAGAAGTAGCAGGCGGTATGCGGTTTTACCCGCAAATGTATTTATCACCGGTCAATTCTCCTCAAACATCTTTAATTTCCAACCAAGTTGATTAAGTCTAAGTCATGGAATTCGCAAGGCGAGATTCTCAAAATGACTTTGGAATAGACCCGTTAACTGGAGCGCTTTTACCAACTAAATTCAATGAAATTCTGGCACGAGAAATTATGTTCAGTAAAAGGGCGAACACTGCTATTTCAGTCGTTACCATTTCAATTTCGAAAAATGCTCAAGAGAATTTTAAGAAAATTAGTAATGAAAAAGATTTTTTAATTGATGAATTTATGGTGCAATTGGTTTTTGAATTGCGCAAGATTCTCCGAAAAACAGATTGCATTTGTCGAATAAATGCAACGGGACTTTGGCTTTTGATCACCAACCCACCTTCA
>CALMJB010000126.1 GCA_937864205.1 uncultured Actinomycetes bacterium
ATCTGAGACTGAATCTGACACTTGATTGAAACCTTTCTTAAAATTTTACGAAGCAATGCCGATATTCTTTCAGAAATTGTCTTGACTGCTAATCTTGATTAATTATCAGCCCCCGTAGCTCAGGGGATAGAGCACTGCCCTCCGGAGGCAGGTGCGCAGGTTCGATTCCTGCCGGGGGCGCTACAAGTCACAGATAAATAATTTTTTTATTTCTCTAAAATGCTTGTTATTCAAAGTTATTCGCGAGAGAATTCACCTGCAATTGCAATATCGATTTGATAAAAAATCTAACAAAATATTTGGCTCTAACGGGCCAAACTGAGCGTGGAATGGATGTGCCGAAATAATGGATTGGCGACATGAGGCGATTTGTCGCCACGAAGATCCAGAAATCTTCTTTCCGGTAGGAAATACCGGTCCGGCACTTCAACAAATTGAAGAAGCTAAAAAAATCTGTAACCGCTGCCCGGTGAAAGAACCATGTTTAGCTTGGGCTTTAGAAAGTGGCCAAGACTCTGGCGTTTGGGGCGGCTTATCTGAAGATGAGCGTCGTGCGATGAAACGCCGAGCTGCTCGAAATCGTGCTCGCATGATGGAGCAAGGTTTTAATTCACCGGAAAATTAATTTCCGCAATAGTTGAACCGTCGCTTAAATAAATTTGTAACGCACCATTTAATTCATTTTTAACCAGATTTGAAACGATTTGCATTCCGAGATTGCTGGCATTTTCTAAATTGAATTCTTTCGGTAACTTACCGGCGCTATCTTTTACCTGCACCTTCATGGTGCTTTCTGATTTAGCGATTAATACCTCTAATTTGCCAGTTTTGTTTGAAGTTTCCTTTTCAAATCCGTGTTCAATTGCATTGTGAATTAATTCGGTAAGAATTAATGCCAAATTAGTAGCAGTTTTTGAATCTAAAACTCCGAATGCGCCTGATTTTGTAAACTCAATATCGGCAGAGGTTAAGCCAATCGCATTTGCCAAAATCAATTCGTAGACGCCATCAAATTCAACTAACTCGGCAGAACTTTTAGTCAAAGTCTCGTGTACCAATGCAATTGAAGATACTCGCCGCACTGCCTCTTCTAATGCTGCCGCCGCAGTTGGATCTTGCACTCTTCTTGCCTGCAATCGCAATAGCGCTGAAACGGTCTGCAAATTATTTTTTACCCGATGATGAATCTCTTTGATAGTGGTCTCTTTAGACATTAAAGCTAAATCCCGACTTCGTAATTCTGTAATGTTATTTAGCAAAACGATTGCACCAATACGATCCTGTTTTATTTGTAGTGGAATCACTAACAAATCTAAGATTGCAGATTTGTTGTTGAATTCAAATCGCTGCACGCTTTTACCATTTAATAGGTTTTTATAAGTGTCATCCGACGGTGCGTGCTTTTGTTGATTGACCGAATCAAATACCTTCCCAAGATTTTGTTGTTCTAATTCGCTGCTCCAGCCAACGCGATTTAGAGCAGATCTGGCATTAGGGCTGGCAAATAACACTTGGCCATTTGCATCTAAGCGAATCAAGCCATCGCCTACTCGCGGCGCCGTTTCTAACTCATAGTTAGCTTGAGTAATCGGAAAGTTTGCGTTTGCCACCATCTGACAAATGATTGAGGCTATTTCTTGATAATTACTTTCAAGTTTTGAGTTAGATCTGCCTAAATTAGAGTTTTGATATCGGCTGATAACCGCTATCACTTCGGCATTAAAAGTTACCGGAATATGTTCGACTTTTGCACTTACCTCGCCAAATTTTTGCAGGCTAGCCGGTTTTGTAATTTCACCACTAGATAACGCTTGATCTAAATCAGGATTGATTCCCCAATTTATTTTTGAACCAACCAAATCATTACTAAATACCGTGGCAGCGGTGGTAGGTCTAATTTGTGCCGAAGCGATAAAACCATCGGGCCAATTCTTACGATCTTTACGTTGTGGAATCCATAAAACTAAATCTGAAAAAGCAAGATCGGAAAGCATTCGCCACTGTACAAGCAGCGCGGAAATATGGGTTTGCTCAGCGCTTGAAAGATTTGCCATCGAACCACGACTTTCCAGAATTTTGTTCTGGTAATCGTAGCCAATTTTGCGAAATCTGGTTTATTTGCTTGAAGAAGTTATCTGATAGCGGATTTAATTTAGATGGAAATCGTGCAATTGCACGGTGATTGAATGAAACAACAAATGAACTAATCTGCTGAGAATTACGACTGGATTGATCGTTAAATTCAAAGACGATATTTGAGAATTTTTTAAAAATATGTCTTCCTTCAGAATCTTGAAAATGTTTATTGAGAATTACGGTCAAAGGTTTTCTAAATTTTAAGGTTTGATAATCTTTCAAGAATATTTCCAAGTTACTTAAACCAGTATTAGTAGAGTTGATTACATAAGCGATTTGCTTACTAGCCTTTACCAGCGCGCTTATGTATTGGGCAGGTTTACGCCGATCAGTGAAGTAAGAATTTATCGAACGAATTGGTGAGTATTCAGCTAAACACAAAGTGTCAGCTTTCATTGTAGAAAGTTGATCTAAATTATTTATCGCTGCAATCGAATGAGATTGTTTGATTCTAAAAAATATATGGCTAGCGATTGTGGTGGTGCCAGCACCACCGGCTGACCCAAAAATTGTAATCAGGTCTAGATTTTTGTTTGTATCGATGGTTTGCAAAAGGGGTGGGCGAAAATTATCGGCCAACTGATCAATTAATTGCTTTGGATTAAAAGTGTTGCGATTGACCATAATTGAATGGGAATTGAAGGCGGTCTTAATCTGCTTTGGAATCAGAAAATCATCAGAGTGAATTAAATACCAACGCTCTAGATCAGATAGTTCTAAAATGAAGTTCGCGATATCGATTGGTTCTATTGCCCGTAGGGAAATTTCGCAACCATGACTAAAAAGTAGATTTGCTACTTCAGCTTCAAATTCACCATCCTTGATTGCGGTGATGACATTAATGGTCACTGCGGACAATCAAAATTCGGGCATCGGCTAGATGTTTTAATATCTGCTCAACTTGATCAAGCGGAATTGCGACTATCACTTGCGCTTTGAGTGAATTATTTCGATCTGACACTTGTACAACTGAAACATCAGAAATTATTAATTCGAGTGATTTATAAGTCTTGGTATCTCGAGTTGGAATCGAGTAAATATCTATAACTTGGCCGCGCCGAAGATCAAGTGGCACATCACTTACTTCAAGAGCCAACGGCACATCTCGAAAGTTAAGCGCAAAGCGATCTTGCGAAATTGATCCAATCGGAATTAATTCATTTTGAGTGATTTTTCGAGTTACTAATGAGCCGATAATTGATTGGCGAGTTAACACATAACTAGTGCGATTTTGCGGCAGTAGAACTGAAGTTGCTTTTAGATCAGATTCATTTATCACTGTGCCTGGTGATAAATCTGAGGCGGCTAGCCAAACCTGATCGGTTTTAGAGATATTTTTTAAGTAAGTATTTGCAATTATTAATGAGCAAATCAGAAACAAGATTCCGGTGAGTATGCGAGAGCTTTGCAGATTTTGAAGGAATTTCACCGGCAAAGAATGAGCGCTTTCCCCGCTTTTCAAATCATCCGAACGGATGATGTATCAATTTATCTGATTCACAAGATTCTCATATGAACAATCAAATGCAATTAGATTTATTTACACAAACTCACGCTGATTTATACATCCCAACCCGAAAGCTATATCTAGTTCCAACTCCAGATAGTGAATTTGTTGCAACTAATAGCGCATCCGCCGGCGAAAGATTAAACCGGTTTTCAGATGATCAAGACTTCGCTCCACAACCTTCATTTTTAGAGGATTTACCGAATGTTGATGAATGGGTGCAACGATTTGTGTTGGGCTTAATCGAAATCTGGAGCGGCAAACGCAGTCCGATGCAATTAGCCAGATGGTGCCAACGCACCGTGCACAAGAAATTGATGGCGCAAATTAGTAAGTTTGTTACCCCGCCAAAACTGCGAAAGATTTATATAAATCAACCAATTGAAGGAGTAATTGAAAGCACCGTAACGATTCGCATAAATGATCGGGTCAAATCGTTATTACTCAGGTTTGAAGGTGTCGACAAAAGGTGGATCTGTACCGAATTAGAGATTGTTGGTAATTAGTTTTTAATTGGCACCGTGACAGCGCTTATATTTCTTACCCGAGCCGCATGGGCAAGGCGCATTGCGCGAAACATTTTGTCCCTCTGTCGGTTCTAATTCGGCAGCGGAATAACTAAGTTGTGAAGGTTCTGGAATTTTTGGTGCCGGTGAAAGACCTTTCGCGGCAACTTGTTCGCCCTCGACCTGCACTTCAACATTAAATAGAAAGCCGACTAGTTCTTCTTTGATTGCATCCATCATCGCCGAGAACAAATCAAAGCCTTCTCGTTGATATTCAACTAATGGATCTCGTTGCGCCATGGCACGCAAACCAATTCCCTCTTGCAAATAATCCATTTCATATAAGTGGTCGCGCCACTTCTTATCAAGAACTGAAAGCAAAATCTTGCGCTCTAATTCGCGAATCACCGTTTCAGTTAAATCTTTTTCGCGGGCTTGATATGCCTGATCTGCGTCAGTTAAAACTTTTTCTAATAAATAATCAGAGTCAAGATTTCCTTGCCCACCTGCTTCGGTGATTACATCCTCATATGTAAATGAGATTGGATACAAACTCTTAAGTGCACTCCAGAGGGTCTTTAAATCCCAATCTTCTGGAACTCCGGCGGTGGCATTTGTTACATAAGCTGAAATTGTGTCAAACATGAATGTGCGTACTTGCTCTTTTAAATCCGCCCCTTCAAGCACAGATCTGCGTTCTTTATAGATAACGGTGCGTTGTTGATTCATCACATCGTCATACTTCAAAACATTCTTTCGCATCTCAAAGTTCAATGATTCAACTTGTGTTTGGGCTGATTTAATTGCGTTGCTGACAATCTTTGATTCCAGTGGAGTGTCTTCTGGCATTCCGGCCGCGGTTAAAAATCTTTCAACCAATGCGGAATTAAAACGGCGCATCAAATCATCTTGCAGTGATAAATAAAATCGAGATTCCCCTGGATCTCCTTGGCGACCAGATCGACCGCGCAACTGATTATCGATTCGGCGCGATTCATGACGTTCTGTGCCCAGCACATATAAACCACCAAGTTGAACAACTGTTTCATGTTGCTCTGCCACCGCTTTTCGTTGTTTTTCAATTTCAGCGGGCCAAGCATTTTCATATTCGGCTTGATTTTCTACCGGATTTAAACCTTTACGTTGCAATTCAAAATCTGCCATGAATTCAGGATTTCCACCGAGCATGATGTCGGTACCGCGACCGGCCATATTTGTTGCAACTGTTACTGCGCCAATTGTTCCGGCACGGGCAATGATGGCCGCTTCTCGTTCATGTTGTTTTGCATTTAAAACTTCATGTGGAATACCACGGCGTTTAAGCACAGCCGATAACTCTTCCGATTTTTCTACGCTCACGGTTCCAACCAATACTGGTTGACCTTTTTTATGTCGATCTACGATGTCATCTGCGACCGCTTTGAACTTGCCAACTTCGGTTTTATAAATCAAATCTGGTTGATCGTTGCGAATCATAGGCTTGTTAGTTGGAATTGGAATTACCCCAAGTTTGTAAATTTGCATGAATTCGGAGGCTTCAGTCATAGCTGTACCTGTCATGCCACTTAATTTCTTATACAAACGGAAGTAATTCTGCAATGTAATGGTTGCCAGAGTCTGATTCTCATCTTTGATTTCAATTCGCTCTTTAGCTTCAAGAGCTTGATGTAAACCTTCGTTATAGCGCCGGCCAGCCAACATACGACCAGTGTGTTCATCGACGATTAATAATTCACCATTCATCACGACATAATCTTTATCGCGTTTGAACAATTCTTTAGCGCGAATGGCATTGTTTAGATATCCAATCATTGGAGTATTCGCTGCTTCATAGAGGTTGTCGATCTTTAATGCTTGCTCTACTTTTTCAACACCTGGTTCTAAAATTCCGACGGTGCGCTTTTTCTCGTCAACTTCGTAATCGACCTCGCGTACTAATCTGCTGACGATATTTGAAAACTCGACATACCACTTGGTGGCTTTATCAGCTGGTCCAGAAATTATTAATGGGGTTCGGGCTTCATCGATCAAAATAGAATCGGCTTCATCAATGATTGCAAAATTATGTGCACGCTGAACGCAATCAGATAGCGACCAAGCCATGTTGTCACGCAAATAATCAAAACCAAATTCATTGTTAGTTCCATAGGTAATATCGGCGGCATAAGCATCACGCCGTTCGTTTGGAGTCATGCTGGCGAGAATTACCCCGACTTTTAACCCTAAAAAGCGATGGATTCGACCCATCCATTCACTATCTCGCTCTGCTAAATAATCATTGACTGTAACTACATGTACGCCAGCGCCAGAAAGAGCATTTAAATAAGCCGGCAGTGTTGCCACCAAAGTTTTTCCTTCGCCGGTGCGCATTTCGGCAATGTTGCCTAAGTGAAGCGCTGCCCCACCCATCAATTGCACATCGTAATGTCGCTGTCCGAGTGTGCGTTTTGCAGCTTCGCGAACTACTGCGAATGCTTCTGGCAGTAAATCATCCAGGCTCTCGCCGTCATTGAATCGGTTTTTAAATTCAGTGGTTTTATTGCGAAGTGCTTCATCTGAAAGTGAAGAAATTTGTCCTTCAAAAGAATTCACTTGACTGGCTATTTTTTCTAGCCTTCGAACTTGGCGCCCTTCGCCGGCGCGCAAAATCTTGTCTAGCAAATTCACGTTGAGTGCCCCTTTAGAGAATCAGGTTCAGATTTTATTCTAGGAATTAGCCTCATATGTTAGTCGGTTATGCCGCAATGTAGCGGCCGCGCAGATAACCGCTGAAACTGGGATATTTTCCACATTTAAGGCTCGAATTGCTTCTTTGACTGATGCTCCGGTTGTAACTAAATCATCTACAACCACAATT
>CALMJB010000127.1 GCA_937864205.1 uncultured Actinomycetes bacterium
CATCAGAGAATCGCCCTCCCCATAACTTCATTTGCGACCACCTTTTGCTTCAAACAGATCAGTTAATGATTTAACAATTGTTTGTGCATTCTTGGATTTGGAAATAACCAAAATCGTGTCATCACCTGCAACAGTTCCCAACACATTCTTTAGTTTGCCACTAGCAATTGCCCTATCGATTCGACCAGCTACCAAATCTGCTGCGCCAGGTGGAGTTTTAAGAACTGCAATGTTAGAGCTGGTGGAAATTGAAGTGATTAGATTTGCGAATCCGTTAGTTGCAGTTACGTAATTTGACCCAGCGCTTGAATTTGACTCATTAGCAAATGAATATCGAATCACGCCATCTAGAGATTTACCGCGAACTGCCCCCAGATCTTCTAAGTCACGACTCGCAGTAGCTTGAGTGACTCGTATGCCCGATTTATTTAACAATCTAACTAGATCGTTCTGCGAATGCACCTGACCAGAATTGATTAACTCGATTACCTTTGATTTTCGAGCGCTCGAAGAATCTAATAACGATAATTTTCCGTTTGACATTCGATTTGAATTAACTCGTTTCATGCGGTCACCAACGTTCCACCTTCGCCTGCAAACGCATCTAATACCGCATCGATTTTTGTGCCATTGCATACTCGAACTGATTGCGCGCCGGATTTAATAGCCGCAGTAATTGCCGCAACTTTCGGAATCATTCCATCTGCAATCTTTAAACTGGATAATTCACGCAAATTTGTTTTGGAAAGCAATGAAGTTTTATCGGAAAAATCTCGATAGATTCCATCCACATCAGTCAGAAATAGCATCGAGTCTGCCTTCATTGCACCTGCAATCGCGGCGGCTACTTGATCGGCATTGATGTTGTAGCCGATACCCGATTCATCAGCCGCAATTGGCGACACCACGGGCAGATAACCTTCGGTGATCAATGATTCAAGGATTGCCGGGTTGCAACTTTCTACTTCGCCGACAAAACCTAAATCGGCGCGCTTACCGTCGATTATCGGTTCAAATTTCTTGGCCCGAATCAAATTTCCATCACTGGCACTTAGCCCGACAGCGTTTACATCGCTACCAATCAAATAATTAACAATGGTTCTTAATACCGTGCCACTTAGCACCGATTGAACAATTTCAAATGAGGTCTTACTGGTTACCCGATAGCCCGACACTTTCTTACTCTCGATTTTTGCTTCCATTAGCGCTTTTTCTATGAACGGCCCGCCACCATGAACTAAAACGATCTGTTCTCCGTCAAGGTATTCATCCGCAATCGCTTCAAGTACCTGATCGATTTCGCCATTGGCCAAATCTGGCAGGGCATTTCCGCCGTACTTAATTACATACATTTTTTACCCCAACTTGTACTCCGATTTGTACCCCGATTTGTACTTCGTTAGCAGGCTGTTGCAGCGCTTGATTTTTTAATCTCATAATCCGATTTGCTCCAAACCGGTATTTTCAGCCAAGCCACACATGATGTTGGCGTTTTGAATCGCTTGTCCAGCAGCACCCTTTCCTAAATTATCGATAGCACAAGAAATTACTAATCGACTTGTATGTCGATCAATTGCAACTTGCACATGGGCTTTGTTGGTTCCTAAAACCGCGCGGGTATTAGGCATTTGGTCTTTTGCTAACAATTCTACGAACGCTGATTTTGAATAAGCATCCAAAAAGAGACTGCGGAAAAAGTTTTCATCCTGAGAACTTGCAGCATTCAATAATTTTGCGGTGACGGTAGCCAGAATTCCCCGAGGCATCGGGGCTAAAACTGGCGTGAAACTAATTTTTACTTCTTTGTGCGCGCCGGATTTATCTGCCCTATTTTGGTAATCAGTAAGCATTTGTTCAATCTCAGGAGTGTGTTGATGGACCCCGCCAAACTTGTACGAACTTAAATTGTTCATTACTTCACTGCCCAGCAAATTCACTTTTGCAGTTCTACCAGCTCCGGTTGTTCCAGATGC
>CALMJB010000128.1 GCA_937864205.1 uncultured Actinomycetes bacterium
GTATCGCCCGGTTGCGAAAGTGATTCCTTTTTTAACCTAACAATTTCACTAATAACAAACTCAGCCTCATCGTGTTCGCTATCTGCGATGTAACCGATTATTTTTGGACCAGATCCAGAATCTGACCATAAATTCTTTGCCTTGCGATCTTCATTATTTGAAATTACCGCGTTTGCTGCACTTAAAATATTCTGGGTCGAACGATAATTTTGTTCTAACAAAATAGTGTTGGCATCGGGGTAATCCTCTTCAAATTGCAAGATGTTACGAATCGTCGCACCGCGAAAGGCGTATATCGATTGATCGGCGTCGCCAACTACACATAATTCGGCTTGCTCGTATCCATCAGCTGGCCGACCAACTAGTTCGCTAATCAATTTGTATTGAGCATGATTGGTATCTTGATATTCATCCACCAAAATATGGCGAAACCTTGCCCGATATTTATTTCTAACAGTGGGATCACGTTGTAAAACTTCAACCATATTCATGATTAAGTCATCAAAATCCATAGCATTCGCGGTCTTCAATCGTTTTTGATAAGTGGCGTACACCTCGGCAACTACCTCTTCAAAATGATTTTTAACGGTCTGTTGGTAATCCGCCGGTCCCATTAATTCATTTTTCGCATTTGATATTGCCGCGCTTACCGCTCTTGGCGCATAACGTTTTGGATCAATTTTTAAATCATTCATAACGATTGCTGTTAAACGTTGGCTATCGGATTGGTCATAAATCGTGAAGGAATTTTTAAATCCCAACACACTTGCTTCCGCTCGCAACATTCGAACACAGGCAGAGTGAAATGTTGAAACCCACATCGATTTAGCCCGATCGCCCACTAATTCAGCGACCCGCATCTTCATCTCACCCGCTGCCTTATTTGTGAAGGTAATTGCCAAAATTTGGTATGGCGCAACATTTCGCGCCGCCATTAAGTAAGCAATTCGCCGAGTTAAAACTCTGGTTTTGCCAGATCCGGCACCTGCTACAACCAATAAGGGCGAGCCGGCATGAGTAACAGCCAAAATTTGTTGCGGATTTAATCCAGTTAAAAGTTTTTCGGCATTGGCTGGGTCAACATTTTCGTGGGTGAAGTTCTGGTTCATATCGGCGGTAATCTTGCCACCCTGATGCGACCTCTACCTGATTCAGAAATCGAGCGAGTCCTAGTAGTTACCGCCCACCCTGATGATTGTGATTTTGGCGCGGCCGGCACCATTGCCCAGTGGACTGCGAAAGGTATTCAAGTCTCGTACTGCATCTGCACGAATGGTGATCAAGGCGGTGAAGATCCTTCGGTTCCAAGAGAAGAGATGCCAAAGATTAGACAGGCTGAACAACGAGCAGCCGCAAAAATCCTAGGTGTTTCAGATATTACATTTTTAAATTACCGAGATGGTTGGTTAACTCCAACTATCGAATTACGAAAAGAAATTGTTAGGGTAATAAGAAAAGTTAGACCGCAGCGCATGCTGATTCAATCTCCAGATCGAAATTGGGATCGATTATTTGCCAGCCATCCAGATCATATGGCGGCCGGTGAAGCGGCAATACAAGCGGTTTACCCAGATGCTAGAAATGCTTTTGCCTTTGAAGATTTATTAAAAGTTGAAGGATTACAACCTTGGCGAGTTAAAGAGGTTTGGATGATGTCTACAAATCAACCAGATCATTTTGTAGACATTACAAGTACATTTGAAAAGAAATTAGCCGCGCTGCATGCTCATGTAAGTCAGACCGCACATAATCCCGAGATGCCAAAGATGGTGCGGGAATGGGGCGAACGAAATGCCACCGCAAATAATTTGCCGGCCGGCTCAGTCGCTGAAATATTTAAGATTGTAAATACTGATTAAATTTTATTTAACGCGAGCGGAGATAATCGCAATTTTTTGATTTGGCTTACAAAGCGGATCACAATTATTTACCCCCGCGGCCGCAACCTGTTTAACGATATCTAAACCCTTTGTAACTCGTCCCCAAATTGTGTAGTTCCCATCTAGAGATGAATCTTGGTAAACGATAAAGAATTGACTGCCATTTGTGCCCCGGCCTTGAGAATCTAAACCAGCATTTGCCATCGCAACGGTTCCAGCTGGATAGTTATTTGGTTTAGTAACTGGTTTATTTTCATCATCATATGTAAATGGTGGTCCACCCATTCCAGATCCGGTGGGATCACCACATTGCAAAATAAAAGGATTTGTTGCCTCTAACCTGTGGCACAAAGTTTGATCGAAGAATCGATTATTTACCAGTGAAGCTAATACTTGTACTGTGACTGGCGCTTTTGTGCCATCGGCTTCAATCACAATATCGCCACAATTTGTATTCAAAGTAAATGTTTTTGTGGTGAATGTGGGTTTAATTTTAGGAGTTGGAACTTGCAATGCTCTATGAGCCCGAATATTTGTCGGAGCACAGATGGCAATGTTTGTTGAATTTGTAGAATCTGTAGAATTTGTCTCTGAAGTTTTTTTCTTTTTAGAATTTTCTACCGCAACATTTTTTGAACC
>CALMJB010000129.1 GCA_937864205.1 uncultured Actinomycetes bacterium
CATCTATTACATAACTTGTTCACCACATAAAGCTGAGACTGAATCAATGGTGCATGAATTTCTGATAGATCATCCCGATTTCAAATTAATCCCGATTGGGTCTGGGAAATCTTCAGACGATGGATATCATCGAAGTTGGACTCATAAAGGCGAAGGGGATTCAATGTTTATGGCAAAACTGCAACGGGTTAACTAACTTGACCTGTTTCTAAGGTTAGAATTAAAAAGCGTTTTACTTATGTGGTAAATCGGGCAGGATTAATGGGAGATATGGCGAATATATATTTAAATCCAAGCGTTTTAAATACGAATTGGGATGAATTGCCACAAATAATCTCGCAGATTAAAGCCGATAGCGATTTTGTCCATCTAGATGTGATGGATAATAAATTTGTACCTAATCAAACATTTACTTTCGAGCGAGCTAAAGAAATCATTTCGAAATCGACTCTCCCGGTAGATGCGCATCTAATGATTATTGATCCTGATGAAATGGCACCAAAGTATGCCAAGGCTGGTGCCGCCTCAGTCACGGTTCACTTAGAGGCTGTCAAAGATTTCGCGCGAACAATCAATGAGATTCGCATCAATGGTGCAAAAGTTGGCGTGGCTTTAAAACCTAAGACGCAATTGGTGGATGTGATTCCTTATTTGCCAGATTTAGATTTACTTTTAATTATGACGGTTGAGCCAGGTTTTGGTGGACAGAGTTTTATGGAAGATCAAGTTGCGAAAATTCGAGCTGCTCGCTTTGAGATAGAAAAACTTAATTTGCAGATTTTGTTGCAAGTAGATGGTGGCATCACAAAAGAGACTATCAAAATTGCAAAAGATGCTGGCGCCAATTGTTTCGTAGCCGGAAACGCTGTGTTTAAGAGTGAAAATCCAAATGAAACATTGCAGCAGCTACGAGCGATTGCTTCAATTTAGTTTTTTGAATTTATTTGGAAATTAAGTTAAATATTAATTTAATTAGCGAAATCACCAATACCCATTAGGTACAAAACTGTATCTAGATGCGGGGTAGTGATGGCGACATCAGCCGCTTCGCGCACGGTTTGCTTGGCGTTATATGCGACTCCAAGTCCAGCAGTTGAGAGCATGTCAATGTCATTTGCCCCATCACCAATTGCAACAGTTTGTTCTAGCGGAATTTTTTCCCGATTGGCAAACTCTTCTAAGGCTTTTTGTTTTCCAATGCGATCAACGATTGGTTCAATCAATTTTCCAGTTAATTTACCGTTTGAGATCTCTAGCGAATTCGCCTTTGAGTAATCAATATTTAATTCTTTTAATATCGGTTCTATGACTTGAATAAATCCACCAGACACAACTCCGACTTTATGACCGATTTTATGTAAAGTTTCAATCAAACTGGCCGCCCCCGGGCTTAGAGAAATCTCAGATCTAACCTTTTCAAAAACAGATTCTGGTAAACCTGCCAATAATGCAACTCGCTGCTTTAATGCTGATGCAAAATCTAATTCACCATTCATTGCCGCGGCGGTAATTTGCTCAACCTCTGACTTCTTTCCGGCATG
>CALMJB010000130.1 GCA_937864205.1 uncultured Actinomycetes bacterium
TGCGCATCCCGCAGTTTTTTTCCACGCGAACTTTGTAGAGATTGAACCAGATCTATGTGTGGAGAATTCAAACTGGTAATCACAGATTCGCTCTGACTATTACCCGCCAATTAGATTCCCTCTTAAAACTTAGTCAAGCTTTCTTAAATTGAATCTATTTAGTAACCGCACTCTTTTTGGCGATTTCCACCAGTTTTTTAAAAGTATCTTGATCATTGGTCGCTATTTCGGAAAGCATTCGGCGATCGATTGCTACTCCGGCTGTTTTCAAGCCTTGAATGAAACGGTTGTATGTCATTCCGTTAGCTCTAGTTGCAGCATTGATGCGTTGAATCCAGAGAGTGCGAAAATCTCCTTTGCGATCTTTGCGATGATCAAATGCATAAACCAGCGAATGAGTTAATTGCTCTTTTGCTTTGGTAAACAGTCTGGACCGTTGACCCCGGTATCCGGCAGCTCGTTCTAATGTAGTGCGTCGCTTCTTTGCGGCATGAACTCCACGTTTTACTCTTGGCATTGTTTGTTACTCCAACTTCTCGTTTTAATTCTCTTTATTAATCCTGTTTTTAAACTTTTATTTCAATCCAAGCATGCGCTTTGCGGTGAATGTCGATGGCGCCTTAGCTTCGGTATCGACACTCAAACGACGGGTCAAACGAGATGATTTGCGCTCTAAAAGATGTCGCTTACCAGCACGTTCGTGCATGATCTTTCCTGATCCAGTGACGCGAAAACGCTTCTTCGCACCACTATGTGTTTTCATCTTTGGCATTTCTATCTCCTTCGTTCCTACTTCTGGTTACTTCTTGTTACTTCTTCTTACTTCAAAAATTTTATTTTGCTACCGGTTTTTTAGGTTTTGCTTGTTTAACTGGTTTACCTGGTGCTAAAACCATCGTCAAGCTTCTTCCCTCTCGCTTTGGTTCAAACTCAACCATCGCTACCTCTGATAACTCTTGCGCCAGCTGTTGCAGTAACCGAAATCCAACTTCAGGTCGGGCTTGCTCTCGACCACGAAACTGAATCGATACCTTGACCTTGTCACCACCTGATAAAAACTTCTCCATTTGATTTCGCTTTGTGTCGTAATCATGAGTGTCAATATTTGGTGTCATTCGGATCTCTTTAACAATTATGTGAGTCTGCTTCTGTCTTGACTCCCTTGCCTTTTGAGCAAGTTCATATTTGTACTTTCCAAAATCCATGATCTTGCAGACTGGTGGATTAGCATCTGGTGAAATTTCAACTAAATCCAAACCAATTTCCTCTGACATCGCGATCGCTTTTTCGATTGCTACGACACCGATTTGTTCTCCGGTGTATCCAATCAATCGAACTTGAGCGGTTCGGATTCGATCATTGATCCGTGGTTCTGCTGTGCTGATACGGCCTCCTTGCTGTTCAAACCAAAATCTTTAGTTTGATGCTTTTGTTGTTTAAGTGGCAGCGCACGCAATGAGAGTAAAAACTCTTATTTGACCAGTTCACCGAGGTGAGAAAGGTGGGAGCCGTGGCATCCACTTAAGACCCTAATAATAACTTGTGGTTTAACGAATTGGAAATCACCGCTTAAATCTGCAGATTTGTTGCTACTCAAATAGGCTTTCCAAATGAAATGGCGCGGAAAAAAAGCTAATCAATCACAAAATATTACTTCTGCGCAGCCTTCGCTAAGTCAAGATCAATCGGCAAGACAACGTAAATATTTCTGGTCAATGATGATTCGCACCTTTTGTTTTATCTTGACAGTCTTATTGCCATCACCATGGCGCTGGATTGCATTGATTGGTGCCTTAACTTTGCCTTACATTGCAGTTATAGTCGCAAACGCCGGTCGTGAAACTATAAGAGATGCGGTTATGTTCCGACCTAAACGAAAAGAATTGAATTAGATTCCAGAAATAGATTGACGCTCGTACAAATCAAAGTACAAACCATTTTTCTTAATCAACTCTGAGTGAGTACCTTGTTCAACTATCTCACCATTTTGCAAAACTAATATTTGATCAGCGTTCACAACCGTGGCTAGTCGGTGCGCAATCACGATGCTGGTTCGCCCTAATAATGCAGTTGCCAAAGCGGCTTGAACCAATGCTTCATTCTCTGAATCTAGATGCGCGGTTGCTTCATCTAGAACAACTATGGCCGGCTGTTTAATCAAGAGTCTGGCAATTGCCAACCGTTGTTTTTCGCCACCAGATAACCGATGACCGCGTTCACCAACCACAGTATTTAATCCATTTGGCAAGTTGCTGATGAAATCCCAAATTTGTGCAGCGCGACAAGCTTGCTCAATCTCTTCAGCGGAGACCTCGGACCTGGCATATCTAAGATTATTTTCAATCGTGTCATGGAACATATGCGCATCTTGAGTGACTACGCCAATTTTTGAGCGCAAATTTGCCAGTGACAATTCACGAATGTTGATGCCATTCATAGAGATTGTGCCATCGCTGACATCATAAAGTCTGGCAAGTAATGCACTTATTGTGCTTTTGCCGGCACCACTTGGTCCGACTATTGCCGTAATTGTGTTGGGCTTTGCGACAAAAGATATTGATTTGAGAATTTCGCCAGTCTCGGCAACTTCAGGTTTTGCTACTGCTTCAAGTGACGCGAGCGAAATTTGTTCCGCGGTTGGATAAGAAAACTTCACCGAATCAAACGAGATAGTAATTGATTTATCAACTAACTGCTTTGGATTAATTGGATCTGTCACCATTGGGGCAAGATCTAAAACTTCAAATACACGCTCAAATGAAACCAGTGCATTCATTACATCAACGCGAACATTTGATAATGCGGTCAATGGTCCGTAAAGACGAGCTAACAAAGCGGTGACCGCCAACAAAGTTCCGATTGTGATCTCTTTGTTTATGCTTAGGTGCCCACCTACTCCGTAAGTAATTGCCGTGGCGACGCTGGCTATTGAAGTTAAAGCAATAAAGAAAATTCGGTTTAACAGTGCAATATTTATTCCAATATCGGCAACTTTGCGGGCTTTGATGGCAAATTGATCTACTTCAGATTTGCTATCTCCGTAAAGTTTGGCAAGCAATGCGCCAGAAACATTAAATCGTTCCGTCATCACCGAAGACATTTCGGCATTTAATTGAAAACTTTCTCTGGTAAACCGTTGTAATTTGCGACCGACCCACTTAGTTGGAAACAGAAAAAGTGGCAATAAGATCAGAGCTAGTAATGTGATTTTCCAAGAAAGTATCAACATAGTAGTAACTACGATTATCAAACTAAGTACATTGCTAATTACTCCCGATAATGTGGCTGTAAAAGCTGACTGCGCGCCAATTACATCGGAATTAAGCCTAGAAATTAATGCCCCGGTTTGAGTGCGGGTAAAAAAGGCAATTGATTGTCTTTGCACATGATCAAAAATCATCCGGCGCAGATCAAATATCAGACCTTCGCCAATCTTTGAAGAATACCAACGGCCTACTAAATTGAAACCGGCATCAGCAATAGCCAAAATTGCCACAAGGATTGCTAATTCGGTAACCAACGTGCCGTTGTTTTTTAACACCCCTTCATCAATCAAACGTTTTAAAAGCAACGGTGGTGCAACCGCAAGTAATGCGTCTATTACAACTGTTATTAGAAATATCGTTAAAGCTTGTTTGTATGGAACAGCGAAAGCGATGATTCGTTTTACTGTGCCTGGCTTTAATTTTTGATGCTTTACCGATTGATCTTGAGTCAAGGTACGAAACATCATCCATTGCGAATGCATCGACATGATTCCCTCGATCTGCTTTAACTAATCAATTAAATAAAAAACGAGAATACTTAAAATTTTAAACGGTAAAACCAATGGCCCGTAACTGTTCGCGACCATCATCGGTGATGCGATTTGGCCCCCAAGGTGGTAACCAAACCCAATTAATTTTCACCTCTTTTACTAAATCCTTTAAAACTGAACGGGTTTGATCTTCAATCACATCTTGTAAGGGACAGGCCGCAGATGTAAGTGTCATGTCTAAGGTTGCAATTTCATTTTCATCAACGCGCATGTCGTA
>CALMJB010000131.1 GCA_937864205.1 uncultured Actinomycetes bacterium
TATTTGTGGAGACTAGGGGAATCGAACCCCTAACCCCCTGCTTGCAAAGCAGGTGCTCTACCAATTGAGCTAAGTCCCCATATCGCAGCTATCGAGAGCGTCGATATGGTGGGCCTAAGTGGACTTGAACCACTGACCTCTTCCTTATCAGGGAAGCGCTCTAACCAGGCTGAGCTATAGGCCCATTAAGGCTGGTGAAGGTTATTTGCTCTTACTCAACCTCGTCAACTAAGCGAGTAATTGAAACAACCGAAACACCATTTTCAAGGTTAACTAATCGCACACCTAAAGTGTCACGACCAGTTTCTCTTATTTCTGAAACCGCTGTTCTAATTACTGTGCCTGCAGAAGTAATTGCTAAAACTTCATCATTTTGTTGAACGATAAGCGCACCAACTAAAACTCCACGAGAATCTTCATCTATTTTTGCAGCTTTTACTCCGATTCCACCCCGTCCTTGTGTTCGGTACTCATCTAATTGAGTTCTTTTTGCAAATCCGCCATCTGTTGCAGTGAATACAAAATTCTTATTATTTTTCGAGATGGCAGACATGGCAAGTAATTCATCGCCTTTTCTAAATTTCATTCCGATTACGCCGGTAGCAGATCTTCCCATTGGACGAAGTGATGAGTTGTTGGCTGAGAATCTAAGTGACATACCTTTTTTAGAAACTAACAAAAGCTCATCTTTTTGATTAATTAGAGATGCCGAAACTACTTCATCATTTGGTTTTAGAGTTATCGCAATCAAACCACCCGTGCGGGCAGAGTCGTACTCAATTAATTCACTCTTTTTAGTAAGGCCAAATTTTGTTGCCAGCACCAAATAAGGTTGTTCTTTGTAATCTTTTATCGCAATAACTTGAGCGATATTTTCATCTGGTTTGAAAGCTAATAAATTTGCAACATGTTGACCACGAGCATCGCGACCAGTGTCTGGTAACTCATGCACTTTTGCTCGATAAACTCGGCCTTTGTTTGTGAAAAATAATAGCCAGTTATGTGTTGAAGCTGTGAAGAAATGTTCAACTACATCATCTTGTTTTAGCGCCGCACCTTTTACACCTTTACCTCCACGTTTTTGCGCACGGTAGGCCTCAACTTTTGTTCGCTTGCAATATCCGCCTTTTGTAATTGTCACTACAACATCTTGGTCTGGAATTAAATCCTCAACTGATAAATCAGTATCGCCGGCAATTATTTGAGTTCGGCGATCATTTCCATATTTTGTAGAAATCTCAGTTAATTCAGTTTTAATTATTTCCCGTTGTTTTTTTGGATTTTCCAAGATTTTATTTAAATCTACTATGTCCTTCATTAATTCTTCATACTCGTCATTGATTTTTTGACGCTCGAGTGCAGCGATTCGGCGTAACTGCATATCTAAAATCGCATTCGCTTGAATTTCATCCACTTCAAGAAGTTTCATTAATCCACTTCTTGCGTCATCTGGGGTTTTGCTGGCTCTTATTAGAGCGATGACTGCGTCAAGTGCGTCAAGTGCTTTCAGATATCCGCGCAGGATGTGGGCGCGTTTTTCCCGTTCTTTCAATCGAAACTTGCTTCTTTTAATTATTACTTCAATTTGATGTTCGATGTAATATCGAATGAACTCATCAAGTCTTAAAGTTCGTGGAACTCCGTCAACTAAAGCCAACATATTGGCGCCGAATGAATCTTGAAGTTGGGTGTGTTTATAAAGATTATTTATTACAACTTTTGGAACGGCGTCGTTACGCAGCACTATAACTAGTCTTTGACCTAGACGTTCATTTCCTTCATCTCTGACATCTGCGATTCCCTTTATTCGACCATCTTTCACTAATTCTGCGATTTTCAATGCCAAGTTATCTGGGTTTACTTGATATGGAAGTTCGGTGACGACCAAACAAGTTCGTTTGTTGATCTCTTCAACTTCAATAACTGCCCGCATGATGATTGAGCCACGACCGGTTTTGTAAGCCTCTTCTATTCCAGAGCGGCCAACAATCAAGGCTTTTGTTGGAAAATCAGGACCTTTTACGATGGTAAGTAATTTTGTGAGAAGTTCTTCAGATTTCATATCTGGGTTATCTAATGCAAAACAGGTTGCTTCAATAATTTCACTTAAATTATGTGGTGGAATATTTGTAGCCATACCAACTGCAATTCCAGCTGAACCGTTTACAAGTAAATTTGGGAATCTGCTCGGTAAAACTGTTGGTTCTTGTGATCTGCCATCGTAATTAGAAATAAATTCAACGGTCTCTTCATCAATATCTCGCATCATTTCCATTGCGAGCGGTGCAAGTCGTGCTTCGGTATATCGCATCGCTGCCGCTGGATCATTTCCAGGAGATCCAAAGTTTCCATTTCCATCAATTAATGGAAAACGCAACGACCAGAACTGTGCCAATCGAACAACCGCATCGTAAATAGCGGTGTCGCCGTGAGGATGATAATTACCCATCACATCTCCGACTATGCGAGAAGATTTGTAATAACCCTTGTCTGGTCGGTAACCAGCGTCGTACATTGAATACAAAACTCTGCGATGTACTGGTTTTAACCCATCTCTGACATCGGGCAATGCTCGACCGACAATCACACTCATTGCGTAGTCCAGATAACTACGCGCCATTTCTACCTGTAGGTCAACACTTTCTTGTTTGTCGATCTGATCGGTTTGATTAGTTGTTTTTGGTTTTTCCATAATTATTTTCTATTAAATATTCTAAATATCCAGGAACCGAACATCTTTTGCGTTTCGTTGAATAAATCCGCGACGTAGTTCAACATCTTCACCCATAAGCACTGAAAATAAATCATCTGCGGCGGTGGCATCTTCAAGGGTTACGCGGATTAAAACTCGAGCCGCCGGATCCATTGTTGTGTCCCAAAGTTCTTTCGCCGGCATCTCACCCAAGCCTTTAAAACGTTGAATTCCATCTTCTTTCGGGAGTCGTTTACCCGCTTTTGTTCCAATTTGAATAAATCCATCACGTTCTTTATCGGAGAAGGCGTACTGCACATCTTCTTTTCCGCCCCATTTGATTTTGTATAACGGTGGTTGAGCTAAAAACACATGTCCTTTTTCAATCAAAGGTTTCATAAATCTAAATAACAAAGTGAGTAACAATGTTCGGATGTGTTGGCCGTCAACATCTGCATCTGCCATAAGAATAATTTTGTGATAACGCAATTTGGCAATATCAAAATCATCATGAATGCCAGTACCAAGTGCAGTTATAAGCGCTTGTACTTCATTGTTTTGTAGCACTCGATCAATTCGGGCTTTTTCAACATTTA
>CALMJB010000132.1 GCA_937864205.1 uncultured Actinomycetes bacterium
AGTGCTTATCTGCCGGCACGCCGATTGTTGCCAGCGATATTCCGGCATTTGCGGCGGTGTTAGAAAATGGAAAATTAGGTAAGTTGTTCAAGAGTGAGGATTCAACTGATTTAGCAAAGACGGTAATAGATTTACTGCGGGATGAATCAACTCGAAAAAATCTCTCTGAAACGGGGATAGCGAGTTCAGAAAAATATGATTGGAATGATGTGGCTTCGCAAATTGAATCAGTATATGAAATTAGTGCAGCAAATCGGCCAAATGTCACGGTTGGTTCTGAGAAAGATTAATTAAGAATTAACAGAAAAGATGTGAACTAATGACTAAATGGATTCCAATCATTGTTCTATTGCTATTTTTCATTTGGTATCTAACTTTTGTAGCTGGCCGTTTAGACCGATTGCACCATCGCGTGGAAACTTCATGGGCAATTTTGGATTCACTGTTGCAAAGACGCGCAGCAATTGCACTAGAAATTGCCAGAAATAATTCGCTAGATCAAGCCAGTGCATATTTGATTGCCAGCTCGGCAACTGCTGCCCGGGCTGCGGAAATCTCCGAAAGGTCAGATGCGGAATCGACATTGTCTGGTGCGCTTGGACATATTTCAAACACCGCAATTGATTTACCAGTCGATCTTTTAAATGAGTTATCGGAATTAACTGAAAAAATTCGGCTAGCTATTTCAATTCATTTAGAGGCGGTAAATGCCACCCAAAACTTTCGAAAACGGATTTTGATTCGAGTTTTTAGATTGGCAGGTCATGCACCATTGCCGATGAAGTACCAGTTTGAAGAGGATTCACTTTAATCAGATTATGTGCCCTAGAACGGGGTTTTTGTACTTACTAACTGCACAGGCCTAACTACTCCGATTCGGTTAGACTGGGCTGCTGAAAACCGCAATGCACTTAATCTAAAAGATGAAAGTTCAAGATTTTAAATGAAATTTAAAGTTAAATAAGAATTTGAAAGTGATGGCAAGGTAAAGATGACTCAAGCAAAAACTGGTACAGCCCGAGTAAAGCGCGGTATGGCGGAAATGCTCAAAGGCGGCGTGATCATGGATGTCGTTAATGTTGAGCAAGCAAAGATTGCTGAAGATGCTGGCGCGGTTGCAGTGATGGCGCTGGAAAGAGTTCCTGCAGATATTCGCGCACAAGGCGGAGTCGCTCGCATGTCTGATCCCGACATGATTGAGCAAATTCAGTCAGCGGTTTCAATTCCCGTAATGGCAAAGGCTCGAATTGGCCATTTTGTAGAGGCGCAAGTTTTGCAATCACTTGGGGTCGATTACATCGATGAATCTGAAGTGCTAACTCCAGCGGATTATGAAAACCATATTGATAAGTGGAATTTCACAGTGCCATTTGTCTGCGGTGCAACCAATTTAGGAGAAGCATTACGACGAATTAATGAAGGTGCGGCAATGATTCGCTCAAAAGGTGAAGCCGGTACCGGAGATGTTTCAAATGCAACTACGCACATGCGAAAGATTTCCTCACAGATTAGAAATTTAACCTCAATGCGTGAAGATGAACTCTATGTCGCAGCAAAAGAAATGAACGCTCCATATGATTTAGTAAAAGAGGTAGCGCAAACTGGAAAACTTCCGGTTGTACTTTTCACAGCCGGCGGAATTGCAACTCCAGCTGACGCGGCGATGATGATGCAACTTGGCGCAGACGGAGTCTTTATTGGCTCGGGAATATTTAAATCCGGCGATCCATCTAAACGCGCTCGCGCTTGCGTTAAGGCAACTACTCATTACACCGATGCAAAAGTTGTTGCAGATGTTTCCCGCGGACTTGGTGATGCAATGGTTGGAATAAATGTTGCAGATATCCCAGTGCCACATCGATTGGCTGAGCGGGGCTGGTAAAAATGCAGGTCGGAGTTCTGGCACTGCAAGGTGATGTGCGAGAACACATCAAAGCTTTGGGCGAGTGTGGAGTCACATCCACCGCTGTTAAAACCAAATCAGAAATCTCGGCAGTTGATGCATTGGTAATTCCTGGTGGGGAATCGACCACGATTTCCAAACTTGCAAGAAGTTTTGGTTTGATTGAAGTAATTCGGGAAAAAATTGCCAGCGGAATGCCAACTTTTGGAACCTGCGCCGGCATGATTCTCTTGGCTAATAAAGTTGAAGATGGAATTGTTGGTCAAGAAAGTTTTGGCGGATTAGATATCACCGTCCGGCGCAACGCGTTTGGACGCCAAGTCGACTCATTTGAAATCGATTTACAATTTAAGGGAATAACAGATCCGAAGATTCATGCGGTATTTATTCGCGCGCCATGGGTGGAAACGGTGGCCTCCGATGTTGAAGTGCTGGCATCTATATCTGATGCAGCCGGCAAATCTCATCCGGTTGCAGTAAGACAGAAAAATATTTTGGCAACCGCTTTTCATCCAGAATTAACTGCGGATAATCGGGTGCATAAATTTTTCGTTGAAAATCTCTGTCGCGAAAGTGTTAAATAACAATGTCTGGCCATTCCAAATGGGCAACCACAAAGCACAAGAAAGCAATAATTGATTCCCGGCGAGCTAAAAACTTCGCTAAATTAATTAAAGGAATTGAAGTAGCGGCTCGCACTGGCGGCGCAGATATGTCAGGAAATCCAACACTTTATGATGCTGTAACCAAAGCAAAAAAGAATTCTGTACCCAGCGACAATATTGAACGTGCCATCAAACGCGGTGCCGGATTAGAAGGCGGTGGCGCAAATTGGGAAACCATAATGTACGAAGGTTATGGACCAGGTGGTGTCGCATTATTAATCGAATGTCTTTCTGACAATAGAAATCGAGCCGCCTCTGAAGTGAGAGTGGCGGTGACCAGAAATGGTGGCAACATGGCTGATCCCGGATCAGTTTCATACTTGTTCCATCGCAAAGGGGTTGTGCTAGTACCAAAACAAAATGGAAAAATTACCGAAGATAGATTGTTAGAACAGGTTTTAGAGGCTGGCGCGGAAGAGGTTAATGATCTTGGCGATCACTTTGAAGTTGTCAGTTCGCCCACTGACTTAAGCTCAGTCCGTAGTGCACTTCAAAAAGCCGGAATTGAATATGATTCAAGTGAATCTTCATTTTTGCCTACCATGTCGATTCCACTTTCATTTGAAGATGCAAAAAAACTTTTTCAACTAATTGAAGCAATTGAAGATTGTGATGATGTGCAAAATGTCTATGGCAATTTCGATGTTGCCGACGACATCATGGCGAGTCTGAACTCTTAAACTTAAAAAATAAATTTCTCTAATCTAAGATTATTCACATGCGCGTTCTGGCAGTCGATCCAGGTTTAACAAGATGTGGCGTGGGTATTGTTGATGCGCTTGGAAATACCAAACTCACCTTGGTAGATCACGCAATAATTCAAACAAATCCAGATTTGAATTTAGAACTTCGGTTATTAGATTTGGAAAAGAATTTGCAAAATTTATTTACTAAATTTAAACCAGATGTTATTGCTGTGGAAAGGGTTTTCTCACAACTTAATGTGCGAACTGCTATGTCTACCGCGCAAGCTGGCGGAGTCGCTTTATTGCTTGCCGCTAAATCAAATATTCCGGTGGTAATGCACACACCCAGTGAGGTAAAGGCAGCGGTAACCGGATCTGGCCGGGCGGATAAAAAACAAGTAGCCAATATGGTTAAAAAGATCTTGAAGTTGGAACAAATTCCAAAACCCGTTGATGTCACCGATGCTCTGGCATTAGCCATCTGCCATCATTGGCGAGGAGGTGCGCAAACTCGAATTGAATTGGCAGCGCGCAAGCAAAAGCGGAAGTTATAACTCCACTTTGAAATCACGATAAAGGCACGACAAAAGTAGAAGAGGGAAAATCAATTGGCTAGCTTGGTAAGTACCGTAAGCGGGAAAATCTCTGAACTCGGAGTTAATTATTTAACAATTGAACTCAATGGATTAGGGATTAGCGCTCAGATTACCGCCCGGCACGCGGCAAAACTTCAATTAGGTACTGCCACCACTATCTACACAAATTTAACGGTTCGGGAAGACTCTTTGACTTTATACGGCTTTGAGAGTTCACATCAGCGAGATTTTTTCGAATTACTTCAAACTGTTACCGGTGTTGGTCCGAAGTTGGCATTATCTATTCTTTCAGCTGCCGATGTAGCAGATATTTCCCGAGCGATTGCAAATGAAGATTTGAAAAGATTGCAAGAGATACCGGGCATGGGCAAGAAAAGTGCGCAACGCCTAGTTATTGATTTGAAGGACAAAATTAAAATCAAAGGTGGCAAGTTAAATGAGTGGCAAAATCAGTTGACCGGGGCGCTTGAGTCTTTGGGATATTCCGCAAAGGAAAGTATCAAAATTGCAGATCAAGTGGCGAAAGATTTCGCCGCAAACGATGTAAATTCGCGAGGCACATCCTCTTCTCAAGAAAAAAATGAAATCAATGTCAGCGATGCATTGAAATTAGCACTACAAATTGCTGGTCGAAATAAACGAGGCTAAATTGGAAAATAATTCATCTGAAGAGTCGGCAAAAATCGTTAGTTTGGCCGCTGATGAAACTGAGAGAGCGGCTGAGCAAGCGCTTCGGCCAAATAACATTCTTGAATTTATTGGGCAAAGCAAAGTAAAAGAACAACTTAATTTACTTTTAAAGGCGGCAAAGGAACGAAAAAAGCCGGCGGATCATATTTTGCTCGCCGGTCCGCCCGGACTTGGCAAAACAACGTTGGCAATGATTATCGCAACTGAAATGTCATCTGCTATTCGAGTTACCAGTGGCCCGGCAATAACGCATGCCGGTGATTTAGCGGCGATACTTTCATCTTTATCTGAAGGTGAAATTCTTTTCATTGATGAAATCCACAGATTAAACCGCAGCGCAGAAGAAATGTTGTATTTAGCGATGGAGGATTTTCGAGTCGATGTGGTGGTTGGAAAAGGTGCCGGAGCAACATCAATTCCACTTGATATTCCGCACTTCACGTTAGTTGGTGCAACCACTAGATCGGGTTTATTGCCAAGTCCGCTACGAGATCGATTTGGATTTACCGCAGCACTGGAATTCTACGAAAATTCAGATTTAGAAAATATTATTTTGCGTAGTGCAAATTTGTTGGAACTTGAAATAAATTCAGATGCAATAAATGAAATTGCAATTAGATCACGCGGCACTCCGCGGGTGGCAAACCGATTACTTCGTCGCGTGCGTGACTTTGCACAAGTCAAGAACAAGCAAAGCTCAAAAATCTCCATAGATTCCGCTAAATCTGCGTTAGAACTTTATGAAGTAGATGCAATTGGTTTAGATCGATTAGATAAATCTATTTTGAGTAATTTAATTAAGAACTTCGCCGGTGGTCCTGTGGGCTTGAGCACTCTTGCAATGTCGGTTGGCGAAGAGGCAGAAACCATTGAATCTGTTTGTGAACCGTTTTTAGTTCGCATTGGTTTTCTACAAAGAACTCCGCGGGGTCGTGTTGCTACTAAATTGGCTTGGCAACATCTAGGAATTGAGCCACCGGTATCAAATTCCTACTTACAAGAGTTAGGTTTTTTCGCAAAAGAGTGATTCTCTGCGTAGAATTCCCGTTCTTATGTCTACAAATCCCGCCACAAATTCCATCTACAACACCGGAGCTGGGACTGCCGCTACAAAACAATCCACTAAAAAAGCGGCGAGAACAATTGGTATTTTATTTGTAACAATTTTTCTATTTGCCGCCGTTGCGGTGATACAAGGCGCAACAACTTTCAGATTAGGGTTAGATTTGCAAGGCGGAACCAGTGTGACATTACAACCGCGAGTTAGCGAAGGCGGAAAAATCACCTCCGATGCAATTGATCAAGCAGTTGGAATTATTAGACAACGTGTTAACTCTTTGGGTGTGGCCGAATCTGAAGTGTCTGCGCAAGGCACCGGAGCAAATCGACAAATAGTAATTTCAGTTCCGGGCGAAACTGGCAGACGAGTAGTTGATTTGGTTGGCCAAACCGCTGAACTTAGATTTCGGCAGGTTTTAGCGGAAGGTCCGGCAACCGCTGCAACAACTTCAACCGATACTAAAACTGCCACATTGCCAGCGGGAATCAGCGCTGATTTGAATCAACAATTTGCCGCATTGGATTGCTCGAAGCCAGAAAATCGTCAAGGCGGTGGTGGTGATGTTGCGAATGGACCATTAGTAAGTTGCGATCGCGGCGGATTTACAAAATACATTCTTGGACCGGCTGAGGTCTTAGGTACACAAGTTTCAAAGGCAACCGCGGTGATTAGCACAACAACTGCTTCAGGTTGGTATGTAGTTCTAGATTTCAACGGTGATGGCACCAAAGCATTTGGTGCAATGACATCACGGTTAGCAGGGCAGGCATCACCACAAAATCAAGCGGCGATTGTGTTGGATGGATTGGTTTATTCCGCGCCAAGAGTTAATGAGGCGATTAATACCGGAAATGCGCAAATCACCGGAAACTTTACGCAAGCTGAAGCCAGCGACCTAGCAAATGTTTTGAAGTATGGTGCATTGCCACTTGCCTTTGATCGTGGCGAAGTTCAACAAGTTTCGCCAACGCTAGGTGCAGATCAACTTCATGCTGGTTTATTAGCGGGAATTCTTGGTTTACTTCTTGTATTCCTTTATTCGATTCTCTATTACCGCGGATTAGGAATCGTCTCAGTTGGCTCACTTTTGGTGGCGACCGCAATTACATTACTTTCATTTTTGCTCCTTGGTAAATGGATTGGCTTTACCCTGACTCTTGCTGGAATTGCCGGTGCAATCGTTTCTATCGGAATCACCGCCGACTCATTTATCGTTTACTTTGAAAGAATTCGCGATGAAGTTAGAGAGGGTAAATCACTTCGCACCGCGGTTGAAACTGGTTGGAAACGTGCTCGACGAACAGTTTTGGTTGCCGACGCAGTCTCATTAATTGCGGCAATTTTGCTTTATTTCTTTGCCGTTGGCGGCGTGCGTGGATTTGCATTCACTCTTGGTATGACTACTTTTATCGATTTGATAATCGTGTTCTTCTTTACAAAGCCACTTGTAGTTTTACTATCTAATTTGAGATTTTTTGCGAATGGTTCAAAATTATCTGGTCTATCTAGAAAATCATTAGGGCTTCCATCATTAACGAATCAAGCAGGAGCATTGAATGGCTAATTTCAAGATTTCAAATTTAAATGGCATTGGTGGACGCCTCTATCGCGGCGAAAGCTCTATAGATTTCATTGGTAAACGCCGTCGTTGGTATGCCCTCTCTGGTTTATTGATTATTGTCTCGGCGCTGACATTATTCACACAAGGATTAAAACTTGGAATTGAATTTAAAGGTGGTTCTTCGTTCACCGTGACTAAATCTGGTGCAACGGTGGCACAAGCAGAAGAAGCGGTAAAAGCGGCTGGCGTAACTGGTCAAACCATCGTGCAATTAATTGGAAATGACAAAATCAGAGTTCAAACCGATTCGTTAACAAATGCTCAATCCAACGCAGTGCAAGATCAATTAGCAGCGAAATTCTCGGTAGCGGTGGAATCAATTGATACACAAAGTATTGGTCCATCATGGGGTAAAGAAATTACTCGCAAAGCAATTTACGGTCTGATTGGTTTCTTATTGGTGGTAATGCTTTATCTAGCGATGGCATTTGAACCAAAAATGGCCTTCTCGGCAATTGTTGCTGTGATTCACGATGTATTTATTACCGTTGGAATCTATGCGTTAGTTGGTTTTGAGGTGACACCAGCCACCATCATCGGCTTCTTAACTATTTTAGGTTATTCACTTTATGACACTGTAGTTGTGTTCGACAAAGTCCGCGAAAACACCAAAAGCATTGCGATTACTGGAAAAACTACATATTCCAAAGCTGCAAATCTGGCGATTAACCAAACATTGGTTCGCTCATTTAACACATCGCTGACCGCATTGATTCCAGTTGGCTCAATTTTGTTTGTTGGCGCCGGATTACTTGGTGCAGGCACTTTGAAAGATTTATCTTTGGCGCTATTTATCGGACTTGCCACCGGAACTTATTCATCGATTTTTATCGCAACTCCAATCTTGGCTGGCTTGCGCGAAAGAGAAACATCGATGCAAGCATTGGCAAAACGAGTAGCGGCAAGAGGCGATCGGCCAAATGAGATCTCTACACAAAGTACAAATACTTCTTCAACTTCGGTGAGCGAATTTCTAAATCGCGGTCCGAGAAATCAACCTAAACGCAAACGCCGTCGGTAACTTTTAAGGAACCTTGGTGATGCTGTGTCTGCCCAACTTGCTCCACTTTTAACCTCACTTAAATCAACTAACACTGAAGTTTCAGTAGCCGAATTAGAGCGGGCATTTGCCGCTGCCGCCGCTGCGCATGCTGGACAAATGCGTAAATCTGGCGAGGAGTACATAACTCATCCAGTTGCGGTTGCCGGAATTTTGGCGGAATTAGGAATGGATCAACCAACATTAATTGCGGCGTTGCTACATGACACTGTGGAAGATACCAAAATCACCTTGCCACAAATCGAAAAACAATTTGGCTCTGAAGTTTCTGAATTAGTAGATGGTGTAACTAAATTGGATAAGTTGCATTACGGTCCAACTGCTCAAGCTGAAACTTTGCGCAAAATGGTGGTTGCGATGAGCAAAGACATTCGAGTTTTAGTAATTAAATTGGCTGATCGATTGCACAATGCCAGAACTTGGCAGTACTTAGATGCTGAAAAAGCGCAACTTAAGGCTCATGAAACTTTAGATATTTACGCTCCGTTGGCGCATCGCCTAGGTATGAATGCCATTAAGTGGGAATTAGAGGATCTATCTTTTGCAACTTTAGAACCGAAGAAGTTTGAAGAGATCAAACGATTAATCGCCGAACGATCACCGGCTCGGGAAGAGTTAACTAAACAAGCGATTGATTCAATTCAAAATGATTTAGATCAAGAGGGAATTTCTGCAAAAGTTATCGGTCGACAAAAGCATTATTACAGCGTTTATCAAAAAATGGTGGTGCGCGGTCGTGAATTCAACGAGATCTACGATTTAGTTGGCGTTAGAGTTTTAGTTGATTCGGTGCGCGATTGTTATGCAGTGCTTGGCGCAATACACGCTCGGTGGAGCCCAGTACCGGGAAGATTTAAAGATTACATAGCAATGCCCAAGTTCAACCTATATCAAAGCTTGCACACAACCGTGATTGGCCCAAACGGAAAAGCGGTCGAAATTCAGATTCGTACCTTTGAAATGCACAATCGTGCCGAATTTGGAATTGCTGCGCACTGGAAATACAAGAACAAGAGTAAATCTGAAAAATCTGAATCGGATTTAATGTGGTTAAAGCAATTGCATGAATGGCAAAGCCAAGATCAAGATGCCAGCGATTTTCTAGATGCGCTTCGTTACGATCTGCGCACACCTGAAGTATTTGTTTTTACACCAAAGGGCAGTGTGATTGCTTTGCCATCTGGTGCCACTCCGGTTGATTTTGCTTATGCGGTGCATACCGATGTTGGTGAACGCTGTGTTGGCGCAAAAGTTAATGGCAAGTTGGTTCCGCTGGAATCTCGTTTGAGCAATGGTGATGTTATAGAAATCGTTACCAATAAAAATTTACACGCGGGTCCAAGTAGAGACTGGTTGAATTTCGTTACCTCATCAAAAGCGCGTAGCAAAATCAAAGCTTGGTTTTCTAAAGAACGAAAGACTGAAGCGATTGAAGCTGGTAAAGAATCAATTGCCCGGCAGATGCGCAAAGTTGGTTTGCCACTTCAAAAAATTATGGCAGGTCAAGCATTATTAGAACTAGCACATGATCTTCGCTATCCCGATATTGAAGCTTTATATGAAGGAGTGGGAAATGGTCACATCTCAGCACACTCAGTTATCGAAAAACTTCTGGCAGTGCTTGGCGAGAATGAAACTCATCCGGAAAGTGATTTATCTACCTTAATTCCAAGTCAACAAACAAATGCGCGAACTAGCTCTGGAGTTTTAGTTGAAGGAGTCAAAGGCGATGTATTAGTGAAAATTGCCAGATGTTGTTCGCCAGTTCCAAATGATTTGATTACCGGGTTTATTACCAAAGGAAGCGGGGTTTCAGTACACCGATCAGATTGCATAAACGTTACCGATTTACGATTAAATCAAGGGGATCGAATCGTCGCGGTTAATTGGGATTTATCGGCAAAAACAACTTTCTTAGTGAACATTCAGGTGGAAGCCTTAGATAGAGCCCGGTTATTGTCTGATGTTACAAAAGCACTTTCAGATCAGCAGGTGAATATATTGAATGCTTCGGTCAGCACATCAAAAGATAGAACCGCATTTTCAAAATTCACCTTTGAAATGGCTGATGCCTCACATCTGGATGCGGTTTTAAGTGCGGTAAGAAATGTTGATGGTGTTTACGATGTTTACCGAATCACCAACAATTAATTCTTAAATTCGGCTAAGCCTTTTTCCGCTTGTTCTAACCAAGCACGCCGCGCCGCCGCCGCTTCTCGAGCCACCATTGCCTTGGCAGTTTGCCCAGCAGCTTCAGCTTTTTGCGCTTGCGCCTCATAACTTTCAATCGCCTCAATTAATCCTTGCACCACAGAATTTGCTTGCGCTTTGGCGGAAGGGTCACTCTTTCGAGCTTCAGTGTGCTCTAGATTGTAAATCTCTTGATTTATTACATCGATTCTTTTTTCAAAGTTTCGTTTTTGTTTCTTATCTAACATACCAACTTTTGTGAATTTTGATTGCAAATCTCGAAATTGTTTGCGAGCGGATTTGAAATCTGCGATAGGCGCCAGCGCTTCAATTTGTTTGACCAACTCATCAGCCTTGGCAAAGTTTTCAGTCATTGAACCTTTGCGTTTTTCTAGATCGGCATTCTTGTTTGCGAAGAAGTGGTCCTGCGCTGCTTTAAATCGCTGCCAAAGTTGATCATCGCTAGATTTCTTACCTCGACCACTCTTTTTCCATTTATCCATCAAAGCGGCAAATTTTCGAGCAGTATTTAGCCACTCTTTCGAGTGCATTAATTTTTCTGCTTCGCTAACTAATTGCTCTTTTGTGGCGGCAACCGTCTTAAATTGCTCACCCAAGGTGGCAAAATGTTTACGACGTCTTTTGTCGAATTTATTTCGAGAAGAAGAGAAGCGTTTCCATAAAGCCGCATCGGTTTTTTTATCCAAGCGAGGGGCTTTCTTCCAAGATTCAATTAATTCCTTTAATTTTTCAGTGGATTGTTTCCAATTCACCGAATCTGCAATCGCTTCGGCTTCGGCTACAAGTTTTTCTTTAATTGATAAAGTTTCCGAGCGTTTTGCATCGCGGGCTGCTTTTATTTCGGCACGTTTTGCTTCATAGACCGCTCGATTTTCTTCAATCAATATTGGAATTTGTTCTACCGAAGCACGTAATAGCAGCAGATCGCCAACCCCATTTAGATTCTCAACTTGATCACGTAATTTCTTAACAGATTCCTCGGCGACTTTAGGATCCATTGCACCGGTTCGAACGCGCGCTCCCAGTAAACCAATCTCGGCAGCGACTTGTTCGTATTTTCGGACAAAGTACGCCAATGCCTCTTCGGCAGATTTACCAGGATATGAACCAACAGCTCTCTCGCCGTTTATAGTTTTTACATAGACCGTGCCATCTTCTGCGACTCGGCCAAACTTAGAAGGGTCTCCAACTAGAAGTGAGACTGGGTTATTCATAACTTCCTACTTTCATTGCGCGTAATCGTGTCCGGTGAATCTTCTAAATTCACCAAACTCGAACCGTTATATCTGGCGACTAATCGAAATCAATAAATCTTTGGAATTTATGTCTTCGATTAGCGAAACTATCGGTCTTTAAAGTTTCGTTAATAGCGATAGAACGCTAGCCTAACTTTTTGAATCTGTGAAGTCCCACGGCCAGACGCACAAATAACAAGAACCTAAGGGGTCTAAAAGAGATGTTAGTTCGTCAAGTCGTTGCTAGTTACTTTGAGACAAATTGTTGGATTATTTCTCGAGGGCAAAATCAAGAGTGCATAATCGTGGATCCGGGGATTGCACAACCAAACTTGGTTAATCGAATACTTGAAGAGGTAAATCGTTTTAATCTTAAACCTAAAGCAATAGTGGTTACTCATGGCCACTTAGATCATACTTATTCGGTTTTGCCACTTTCAAAAGAAATTTCTATGCGCACTTATGTAAGTAAACCTGATCGATATCTTTTAAAAGATCCGTTTGCGGCATTATTAAAAGATGGTGGAATTCAACAACTGATGAAATTTTTATCACGTGAGAACATCGGCGAACCAAGTGATGTTAAAGAGTTACAAGATAAGGAAAGTTTTGAAATAGCGGGTCTGCAAATCACCGCAACACTTGCACCCGGACACACTGCCGGTTCGATGTTGTTTGAAATTGAGGGCGAGCATTTGGTTTCCGGTGATGTGCTCTTTGCTGGTTCAATCGGCAGAACTGATCTACCCACTGGATCTATGCAAGAAATGAAAAAATCGCTAAAAAACATAATTTTAGAGATGTCGGATGAGTTGAATGTGCTGCCTGGGCATGGTGTACAAACTAGAATTGCAGTAGAAAAGCGGAGCAATCCATATCTTCAATCGGATTTTTTGGATTCGATTGAGGATTAGATAAGTAATTAGGTATCCGGTCCGTTTATAGGTTCCAAGTTACTTAACGCGTAGAAAAAATTGGCGAGGAGAGTTAATTGAGCAAATTTTCGGCTCCAAAGGGAGTGAAGGAATACTTTCCGCCTGATTCGCATAAATTTGAATTTGTTCGAGATGGTTTACTTTTTCCAGCGCGGGTAGCGGGATATCAATTACTAGAATTACCAGTTTTTGAAGATACTGAAGTTTTCGCGCGTGGGGTGGGCGCATCAACTGATGTTGTTACAAAAGAGATGTACACATTTGATGATCGCGGCGGTAGATCAATCACATTACGGCCCGAAGGCACCGCTGGCGCGATTCGTGCAGTAATTGAGCATGGTTTAGACAAAGGTCAATTACCGGTAAAAATTTTTTATCAGGGTGCTTTCTTTAGGGCCGAGCGTCCGCAAGCCGGTCGTTATCGCCAGTTTTATCAAGTTGGTATTGAAGCAATTGGCTACCAAGATCCAGAAATAGATGTTGAAGTGATCTCAATTGCCGATCAAGGTTATCGCAAATTGGGATTAAAAAATTTTCAATTAGAGATAACTTCATTGGGTGATCTGCAATCGCGCACCGCACATAAAAAAGATTTAATGAGTTTTATTGGAAAATTGAAATTGGATGAAGCAACTTTAGAACGGGCTAAATTGAATCCACTTCGCCTATTTGATGATAAACGCGAAGAAATTAAGCAAAGTATGAAGGATGCTCCGGTTTTGTTGGATTATCTTTCCAAAGAAAGTGCAGCTCATTTCAATCGAGTACAAGATTTACTAAAATCCTTATCAATTCCATTCACAATTAATAAAAAAATGGTGCGTGGATTGGATTATTACACCGGCACAACATTTGAATTTACTCATTCACTTCTCGGTGCTCAATCGGGAATCGGTGGCGGTGGACGCTATGACGGTTTAATGAGTTTACTTGGCGGAAAAGAGATGAGCGGAATCGGTTTTGGGTTAGGGATAGATCGAACAATCTTGGCGCTCGAGGCAGAGTCAATAAACATTAAGAATCAAAACTACTTACATATTTATTTCGTACCACTTGGAGAAACTGCCAAGCAAACCGCTTTTGAATTATGTGTTGCCCTAAGAACGCGAGAAATTAGTGCAGATATGGCATATGGCGACCGTGGTTTAAAAGGCGCAATGAATGCGGCCGATAAGAGCGGCGCAACATTTGTAGCGGTAATTGGGGATGAAGAAATGAAGACTGGGAAAGTAACGCTAAAAAATCTGCGCGATGGCAGTACCGAATTGGTTAATCTAAGCGTTGAAGATTTAACAAGATTTGTTGAAAAGATCCGTATCACCAGTAAGTCGAAGTAAGAGTGGTTAATTCTTTAGCGGTTTTAACTAGCCAAAACGAAAGGTTAAATTAAATGCTTCGCGAGCATTTTGCAGCAGATGTAAACAGTAAGTTAGTTGGTCAGAGTGTAAAACTGGCTGGCTGGGTGGCTAGACGTCGTGATCATGGCGGGGTCGCATTCATTGATCTGCGTGATTCATCTGGATCAGTTCAAGTTGTCATAAATGATGAAAAGGTGGCTGGGCAATTACGGGCGGAATGGTGCGTGCTTATAAGTGGAACAGTTTCTAAGCGACCTTCGGGAAATGAAAATAAGAACCTTGCCAATGGCGATATTGAAGTAGTTTGTAATCAACTTGAAGTTCTAAGTGAAGCGGCAGCATTGCCATTTCCGGTAGATAGTGGGGAAGATTTAAATATTTCTGAAGAGGTTCGGTTGAAGTATCGATACCTAGATCTTCGGCGAGAAGAACCGGCCAAAAATTTGCGGTTGCGCTCAAAAGTTGTAGCTGCAATTCGCGATGTTATGAATAAGAATCAATTCCTAGAAATAGAAACACCTTATTTGACCAGATCAACTCCAGAAGGAGCCCGTGATTTCCTGGTGCCAGTTAGATTGCAACCTGGTTCTTGGTATGCACTTCCGCAATCGCCACAACTTTTCAAACAACTGCTGATGGTGGCTGGAATGGAAAAGTATTATCAAATCGCCAGATGTTTTAGAGATGAAGATTTTCGGGCAGATCGCCAACCTGAGTTCACCCAACTAGACATCGAGATTTCTTTTGCTGACCAAGAAGATGTGATAAAAGTTTCAGAACAAATATTGCAATCAGTTTTCAAACAGATTTTAGATTTCGATATACCTAAACCCATTCCGCGAATGACTTATAGGGAAGCGATGGATAGATACGGATCAGATAAACCAGATTTAAGATTTGAAAACGAGCTTAAGGATGTAACTTCTTTTTTTAAAGATACGACCTTCCGAGTATTCCAAGCTGAATATGTTGGTGCGGTTGTTATGCCAGGTGGTGCCACATCACCGCGCCGAGAACTAGATGAATGGCAGGAATGGGCAAAAGCCCGTGGTGCTAAAGGTTTGGCATATATATTGGTGCAAGCCGATGGTTCACTAGCAGGCCCAGTCGCTAAAAACTTATCTGAGATTGAAAGTAAAAATATTGCATCGCAGGTTGGTGCTAAAAATGGTGATGCGATTTTCTTTGCAGCCGGTTCGAAAACCAGCTCGCAAAATCTGTTAGGTGCAGCTCGATTAGAAATTGCAAACCGATGCCAGATGATTCCCGCGAACTCCTGGAAATTTCTCTGGGTGGTAGATGCCCCGATGTTTGAGAAAGTTGATGCAGAAAATCCAAATTCTGGCTGGACCGCAGTTCATCATCCATTTACTGGACCAAAGCCAGAGTTCAAAGATAATTTTGATAAATCGCCAGCAGATGCATTGGCATACGCATATGACATTGTTTTAAATGGAAATGAGATTGGTGGCGGTTCAATTCGTATTCATCAATCCGATGTGCAGCAACGTGTGTTTCGCACAATTGGTTTGTCGCAAGCGGAAGCTGAGAGCAAATTTGGATTCTTATTAGAGGCCTTCAAATACGGACCACCACCTCATGGCGGTATCGCATTTGGAATTGACCGACTTTGTGCATTACTAGCGGGTGCTAATTCAATTCGCGAAGTAATCGCATTCCCAAAAACCGCAAGTGGCGCAGATCCTTTAACGGGTGCACCAACACCAATTACGCCAGCGCAACGAAAAGAAAGTGGCGTTGATTTCAAATAGTAGGCTGACCTAATGGGACCAGGTGGTATTGCGGTAATTATTTTGGCCGCTTCAGTTGCAGTTATTGCAATTTCAATTGCTTACTTTGTAATTCGAAGCAGCAGAGTGATTGATGAGGCTAAAGCCTTGGTTAAAGAGGTAACCACCACAGTCAATCTCATAAATTCGCCATTAAAAAGTATCCAGCGAGTGTCAAAGCGAGTAGAAGATCTCACCGAAAAAGTGAGCACTGCCGGAGAAGAGTTTTTTGAAGATAATCCAATTGCGCTGAAGGCAGCCGGAGCACTTTTTAGCGCAGCAAAATTAAAAGGTAAAAAACGTAAGGCGAATAAGAAGAAATCTGCATAAGGAAATTTCACTGTGAAGTCCGCTGAAATTCGAAACCGTTGGCTAGATTTTTTTGAAAGTAAAAATTCTCAAAAACTAAACCACACCGTTGTACCATCGGCATCGTTGATCGCCGATGATCCAAATCTTTTGCTGGTAAATGCTGGGATGGTGCCATTTAAACCTTATTTTTTAGGGGAGTTGAAGCCGCCATACCAACGGGCAACATCGATTCAAAAATGCGTTCGAACTTTGGATATTGAAGAAGTCGGAAAAACCACCCGTCATGCTTCTTTCTTTCAGATGTGTGGAAATTTCTCTTTTGGCGATTACTTTAAAGAAGGCGCCATTGCATTAGCCTGGGAGTTATTGACCAAGCCAATTTCAAACGGTGGATTTGGTTTTCCAGAAGATCGATTATGGGTAACGGTTTTTTTAAATGATGATGAAGCTGCCGATATCTGGCACAAAAAAATTGGATTACCTAAAGATCGAATTCAGCGCCGGGGCATGTCAGATAATTTTTGGTCTATGGGAGTGCCCGGACCATGCGGGCCATGTTCAGAGATTTATTACGATCGCGGCGAGCAATATGGAAAAGCAGGAGGTCCAATCGTCGATGAGGATAGATATTTAGAGGTTTGGAATCTGGTGTTCATGCAAAATTTGCGCGGACCAGGTGCTGGCAAAGAGGACTTTCCAATTTTGGGCGAGTTGCCAGCAAAAAATATCGACACTGGACTTGGTCTTGAAAGAATGGCAGCACTGTTACAAGGCGTAGATAACATTTATGAAATTGATACCACCGCTCAAATTTTGAATACCGCCTCAACATTAACTGGCGTTAAATATGGCAAAGATAAAAATAGTGATGTTTCGCTCCGAGTAGTCGCCGATCATGCCCGCACCGCAGTTATGTTGATTGGTGATGGCGTCACACCAGGTAATGAGGGCCGAGGATATGTGTTGCGCAGAATGATGCGCCGAACGATTCGCAATATGAGATTACTTGGTTCGCAAGAAGTCGTTATAGAAAATCTTTTCAAAAGTGCAATTGCCGCAATGGCTCCGCAGTATCCAGAGTTAAATAATGAATCAAAGCGAATCTTGGCAGTTTCGCTGGCAGAAGAGGAAACATTCCTGCAAACTTTAAAGAGCGGAACAAATATTTTTGATATAGCGGCCAGCCAAAGTAAGAGTGCAAAACAAAAGCAGATCTCCGGCGATACCGTCTTCAAACTACATGACACTTATGGTTTTCCATTTGACCTGACCCTGGAAATGGCCAGAGAACAAGGTCTGGAAGTAGATGAGCCTGGTTTTAGAAAGTTAATGCAAGAGCAGCGAGAAAGAGCGAAAGCCGACGCAAAATCAAAGAAAACCGGACATACTGATGTTGGCGAATACCGAAAGATTTTAGATAAATCTGGACCATTGAAATTCTTGGGATATGAAAAGCAAAGCAGTGAGGCAAAAATCATTGGATTATTACAAGATGGCAAAGCAGTAACAGAGGCAGGCGAAAGTCAAGAATTAGAACTAATCCTTAACCAAACACCTTTCTATGCAGAAGGTGGCGGTCAACTTTCTGATCAAGGCAAAATCGAAATCGATGGCGGCATATTTGAAGTCAGTGATGTGCAAACTCCACTTGCCGGAGTAATAGTTCATCGCGGAGTTTTGCGTAAAGGAAATTTGAAAGTTGGCGGTCAAGCGCGTGCGCAAATTGATGTTGATCGTCGAGCCGCAATCTCTCGTGCTCATACCGCAACACATATGGTGCACAAAGCTTTTCGAGAGGTGCTTGGTGAAACTGCGACCCAAGCCGGATCAGAAAATTCACCAGGTCGATTTCGTTTTGATTTTCCATCCACTAGTGCAGTTCCCGATTCAGTAATGAATGATGTCGAAGCCAGAGTAAATGAATTACTAATTTCAGATTTGCCAGTCACCGCTGAAGTAATGTCACAAAAAGCGGCCAAGGCAATGGGCGCAATGGCGTTATTTGGTGAGAAATATGGTGAGCAAGTTCGGGTTGTGAGCGTGGGGGATTGGGCTAAGGAATTATGCGGTGGCACGCATGTAAATAGATCTGGGCAACTTGGCGTTGTAAAACTTTTGTCGGAATCTTCAATCGGTGCCGGAGTACGAAGAGTCGAAGCTTTAGTCGGAGTTGATGCATATAAATTCTTAGCCCGCGAACATGTTTTATTGAATTCGCTCACTGAGATCATAAAAGGTGCGCGCGCTGAAGAACTGCCCGAGCGAATTAATAACCTGATTGAACGAATGCGCCAAATCGAGAAAGAGTTAAATATAGTTCGAAGTAAACAACTTTTATCAGGCTTATCTGAGATGGTCGCACGAGCTGAAAATGTAAAGGGTTTGAAAGTTTTGGTGGAAAAAATCTCAGATGAGGTTGAATCTGAACTGCTCAGAAAACTTTGCCTCGAATTAGCGGCAAAAGTTGATGTGGTTGTGCTGCTAACAATTTCAGCAAATAAGCCGGTAATCATGTCGGCAGTTTCAACTTCGGCAATTTCTAAAGGAATTAAAGCCGGTGATCTGATAAAAGTTGGTAGTACCGAACTGGGTGGTGGCGGCGGTGGCAAACCAGAGTTTGCACAAGGTGGTGGCGCCGAAGGATCTAGCCAGGCCAAAATAAATTCAGCATTACAGTTAATCAAATCGGCCATCGTAAAAAACTTAAGTTGAAGTTGGTTGAATCGCTTGAATAAACCAAGCCCAGGTCGAATTATGGCGTTTGACTTTGGGCTGGCCCGCATCGGGGTGGCCGCAAGTGATTCACATCAGATTTTGGCTTCACCAGTATCTACTTTGAAAAATGATCAGCATGTTCTTATTCAAATTAGTGAGTTACTTCGTGAGATTGAACCAAAATTTTTGGTAGTAGGAAATCCAACCCAATTAAGCGGACAACCCGGAACCATAGATATGGCTGTTAGAGATTTTATTTCGGAATTAAAGAAATCGTTTCCCGGTGAGGTTTATTTGGTTGATGAGCGGCTATCTTCCCGGGCGGCAAGCACTCAATTGCGCGAAGCTGGAATTTCTGCAAGTAAGCAAAAACAGAGCATTGATCAGCAGGCAGCGGTGAATATCCTCAATTTTGTGCTGGACTGTATTTCAAATAACAAGAATTTTGGACAACTTTTTTGACCAATCTACTGCCTGCTAGAAAATTACCAACTTTTTACAAAATGGTTCTACCGCTAACAATTTCAACGGTTCTATTTATATTTGTTCATAATACTTTTTTCCTAAATGATTATTTGCAAAAATCCAATAGTCAGAAAGTTGATGTAGTAATCGAGAGTGGCGATTCTGGCTCAATAATCGCTGGCAAGTTACAAATGGCGGGTGTAATTAAAGAAGCAAAGATATTTTTTAAACTAGCACTGCGCGATAAA
>CALMJB010000133.1 GCA_937864205.1 uncultured Actinomycetes bacterium
ATTATTGCGGCGACATCGCAAAGAAGTGGCGGTTCGATTTCAATCCTAGAAAAAGACCCAGAAAGATTTGGTCCGCAAATTCGGGCGCACTTAGGAGTTGTTCCTCAACAAGATAATTTGGATGAGCAACTTACCTGTTCTGAAAATCTCTACATTTACGGCCGCTATTTTGGTTTATCGAGAAAGTTTCTAAAAGGGAAAGTTCCAGAACTTTTGGAATTTGCTCAATTAACTGAAAAAAAAGATACAAAAGTAATTGCTTTAAGTGGCGGCATGAAACGAAGATTGACCATTGCAAGAGCACTTGTAAACGAACCAGATATTTTGATGCTAGACGAGCCGACAACTGGGCTTGATCCGCAAGCTCGTCACATTCTTTGGGACCGCTTATTTAGATTGAAGGAACAAGGCGTAACCCTGCTCATTACTACTCACTATATGGATGAAGCAGAACAACTATGTGATCGCTTAATTGTGATGGATAAAGGCAAAATCATGGCTGAAGGTAAGCCAGCTGACTTGATAAAGGAATACTCATCGAAAGAGGTGCTTGAGGTTCGATTTGGCTCAGAACGCAATAAGGAAATGGTTGAGAAGTTAAAAACATTCTGCGAACGAATTGAAGCCTTGCCTGATCGCATATTGATGTACACGCAATCGGGGGAAAAGTTGCTTGAACAAATTACTGCGGCCGGGGTAGTGGCAAATACTTCTTTGGTACGCAGAAGCTCCCTAGAAGATGTCTTTTTAAGACTTACCGGTCGTTCATTAATTGAATAATTATGGCAATTCTTACCTTTTCTAAGAGTCAATCTCGACATGTATCTGCCGTTGGCTTTCTTTATGTTGCTGAAGGACGAATCAGAAATATGTTCAAATGGTTTTGGTTGATTCTTTCATCGGCAGTTGCTGATCCATTTTTATATTTAATTTCAATCGGATTAGGAGTTGGAAAACTTGTAAATACAAATTCAACTATTGACGGTGTCAACTATTTGACTTTTTTAGCACCCGCGCTCCTTGCTTCTGCTGCTATTCAAAATACTTTGGATGAAATCATTTTTCCAACTTTACAAGGATTCAAATGGACTAAATCATTTTACGCAATGAATGCAACACCGTTAACTAGTAAACAAATTTCTTTAGGTGTCTATTTTTCTGCTTTAGCAAGAACTACTTTCACAGTTTTAATTTATTTTTCAATCATGATGTTATTTGGAGCGATTGAATCACCGCATGCGTGGCTTGCAATTTTTTCATCATTGTTTTGCGCTGCCAGTTTTGCCGCTTTCATGTTTGCCATGGTTTCAATGACGGAAAATGATGATCTTTTCTTGATGATTGTCGGCAGATTGATCATTATGCCGCTATTTCTTTTTTCCGGAACATTTTTCCCATTAGAAAGTTTGCCAAAAGCGTTTCAATTTATTGGTTGGGTATCGCCGCTATGGCACGGCACCGATTTAGGAAGATATTTAACTTATGGACACAACATTTCAACATCAACTTTAATTTTCCATTTCCTCTACATGATTGTTCTACTTATAGTCGGACTTTTTTGGACCTTTAAAAACTTTGAGAAGCGATTATCCAAATGATTCTAAGCGCCGCTGTGGCTATTGCAGATGCTCGGATTGGTAAAACTGGAGATCGCATCTATGCCGGAAGACCTATTTCAGTATTAGAAAGAAGTTGGATTTCCTTTAAGTCTTCAGCTTGGTTTGCAATCGTTTCGGGATTTTTAGAACCAGTACTTTATTTATTTTCGTTTGGGTATGGAGTTGGAAAACTAGTTGGCAACGTCGAATTAGCAAATGGAAACATGGTCACATACGCCATGTTTATTGCTCCTGGGTTGTTGGCAACCAGCGCCATGAATGGAGCGATTTTCGATACTACTTGGAATGTTTATTTTAAAATGCATGAAAGTAGAACTTATAACGCGATGCTTTCGACATCTTTGGGACCACTTGATGTAGCACT
>CALMJB010000134.1 GCA_937864205.1 uncultured Actinomycetes bacterium
CTAGTTATTTATTTTAACTAGCGACCTTTGTAAGCATCCTTTTGTGCAGTTGCTCCAGCAAGATCATCGTTCACACTCTTATCAGTCTTGAGCAAGAACGCACCTACAAAGAATGCAACAACTGCAGATACTGCGATTGCTAGCAATACCTTAAATGTATATCCCGGAGGAGTTACCGCTAGATATGCGAAGATCGAACCTGGTGAAGGTGTAGCACTCAAACCATTGTCTAGTACTACGTTCATGAAGACGCCAGAAGCGCCACCCAAGATCGCCGCCACAATCAAACGTGGTCTCATCAAGATATATGGGAAATAAATTTCGTGAATTCCACCAAGGAAATGAATTACTACTGCACCTGGAACAGATCCACGTAAAACTTTTGGACCAGCTACCCAATATGCCAGCAAAATTCCAAGTCCTGGGCCTGGGTTTGTCTCAAGCATGAACAGAATAGAACGTCCAGTTTCTTTTGCTTGAGTTACTCCTAGTGGTCCAAGTACTCCATGGTTAATCGCGTTGTTTAGGAACAATACTTTTGCTGGCTCAATAATTAATGAAGCCAATGGCAATAGATTGTTATCGACTAATGATTGAATCCATGAGCCGAGCGTGTCAGATACATTCTTGACGACTGGTCCGATTCCTTTGAATCCAACCATTGCCAGTAATAGGCCGGAAATACCCAATGTGAAATTGCTGATGAGCATTTCGAAGCCGGTTGGCACTTTTGGATCAACTACGCCATCGATCTTCTTCAAGATCCAGGCAGATAGTGGGCCCATAATCATTGCGCCAAGGAACATCGGAATATCAGATCCGACGATCACACCGACAGTTGCTACGGCACCAATTACTGCACCGCGTTGTCCATGAACCATGCGTCCACCAGTTGCCGCGATCAAAATTGGCAACAAGTTAACGATCATCGGTCCAACCATCTTCGCGTAACTTTCGTTAGGCAGCCATCCGGTTGGGATGAACAGAGCAGTTAGCAGACCCCAAGCGATGAAGGCTCCAATATTTGGAATAACCATTCCCGCGAGGTTTCCGCCGAGTTTTTGCACGGCAGCGCGCCAGCCGGTATGACCAGCGGTGCTACCAATGTAGTTCGTCATGCGATTTTTCCTCCTATGCATATGCAGAGAGAACGAGTGTTTTCACTCGTATTCGAATGACCTTCTCCAGCCATTCGAATTCTTATGTTGTTTATGTTGTTTATTGTGATTGTGTTTGCGTTGTTTAAATTAAACATGTACACCACTTGCCTCAATTAAAACTACCTGCGATAAATCTGGCACGATTGTGCGCGACTCTAAATTTTCTGATCCGTATTGCAATAGCGCCTCTGACCAAGCCAAACCATTAGCCAATGCATACTGCACACCTTTTTTGAAACCACCTAAGAAACCAGCGAGCAATGTGTCGCCAGCACCAACGGTATTTACAACTGAAACTTTGCGGGAATATCCGCGCCATAAATTCTTGCCATCGCAGAACACCACGCCATCGTGGCCAAGACTTAACAAAATATTTTTTGCTCCCATTTTGTGCATTTCAAAACAGGCGGCGAAGGCATCTTTTTCGCCGAGAATCTCGTGGCCCAATAATTCTTCGGCCTCTTCGCGATTTGGTTTTATTAAATAAGGCTCAGCCAAAATTGCATTCTTTAACATTGAACCAGAACAATCGATTACGACTCGAGTTTTCTTTCCGATGTCGCGGGCTAACCCAACCAACCACGATGCTGGCACATCGATTGGTAGCGAACCACCGATCACTGCAAAATCACTTCGGCGAGCTTGCCAATAGAATTTTTTAGAAACCCGGTCGGCTTCAAGTTTTGTCCACGGCGCAGATGCCGCGTTAACTTTTGTAGTTTCACCGCGAACTAATAATGAAGCATTCAATCTAATTGGCGATGAGATTGGCACGGCAATTAGATCCATACCTTCAAAGCGAGCCGAATCGCTAAAAAACTTTTCCTCATTTTCAGAAAGTGGAATCACCGCGCTGTTTTTAACACCCATCTTGGTGAGAATTTTCGAAACATTGAATCCTTTGCCACCGGCTTGCACCACTAACTGTTGCGCCCGATTAACTTTGCCGATTTCTAAATCAGCCAGGTGATAATGCAAATCAATTGATGGACTAGGAGTAAGTGTTGTAATCATGCAATCACTACCTCTAGTTCTTTATTCGTAATTTCATTAATTATTGAAGTACTGGTCTTGGTATCGGTGATTAAACGATCTACCGATTCAAAGTTTGCAAATCTCATCGTGAAACTTTTTCCAAATTTAGAGTGATCGGCTAACACAATTGATTCCTGTGCATTATTAATCATTCGAGTTTTTACCGCCGCTTCATCGGGGTCGGGGGTGGTAAATCCCGATTTCAGATCAACGCCATTGGCTCCGATGAATGCGACATCGGCTGAAATATTTTCTAACGCTTTTAATGCCAAGTCGCCAACTCCGCTCATTGTGGTTGGGCGAACGCGACCGCTAATTAAAATCACTCGAGTCGAAGATGATCCGATTTCGGTGGCTAGATCTAATGAATTGGTAACCACGGTTAATTCAGATTTATCCCGTAGGTATGCAGAAAGACATTGAGTGGTGGTGCCAGAGTCGACGATGATGGTGCCTTGTTCTGGAATATGGCGGGCAGCTACTTCGGCAATCTTTAATTTGGCGGAATGATTTAAAGCGCGCCGTTCTGAAACGGTGAACTCGCGATTTAATCGGTGAACTGCGATCGCCCCACCATGAACTCGGCGCATTAATCCGCGCCGTTGCAAAACATCTAAATCGCGGCGAATAGTTTCCACCGCAACCGATAAACGTTCCGCCGCATCTTGCGCATCGACGCGACCTTCCCGGGTCGCAAGATCAACGATCTTCATGCGACGTTCCTCTGCCAGCACCCGATACTTCCCCTGGATTCTCTAAGTTTTTTGAATTTGCCCGAATTTGTCCGTTTTTGACCGAATCCCACCTTAGCCCTTACCCAGGGGTATTTCCAGCACCTATCGGTTTACAACACACACCTATTTAGACATTCTTAATACATGTCGCAGGGAAATTCCGCAGGGGCAGCGCTGGATAACCGACCCTTCGACGCCCCCCGCCCAGCCGAGTACCAACCCCTGCCAGATCAAATAAATAAGCGTCGCGCCAAGAGCTTTGAATTACCACCGGGGCCAAATGCTGCGATCAGCGATTACTTAACCTTCACATTCTTATTTGATACTCCTAAATTTTTGATGAAGATGAAGAAAAAGTATGGCGCCGCCTGTTCCTTTTTCTTAGCCCGCAAATTATTTGTGGCGATGTTTTCTCCGCAAGCCGTTTATGAAATCACGATTGCCAAACAACATCAGTTTGTTAAAGGCGTTGGCTTTGCCCGCATGCGCAAAGTTTTGGGGGAAGGATTATTAACTAACGAAGAACCGATTCACCTGCAACATCGGCGAATGATGCAGCCGCCATTTCATCATCAAAATCTAGATTCTTATGTGGCACTGATGCACCAGATTGTGAAAGAGCGCGTTAACAAATGGAATGAGCAAGTTGATCTGGCTCCGGAAATGATGGCGCTGACTTTAGAAATTGTCGCGCAATGTTTATTCGGATTAGATTCAAATAAATACACATCGCAAATCGCGCATTCTATGGAAATCGCAATCGATCGCATCGAGCGCACCATGTTGCCCGGATTAGATCGTTTTGACACTAGTCGATTGAAATACTTCCAATCATTTCGGGAAGCATCCGATGATTTAGTGCGCATTTCAGAAGAAATCATCGAAAATCGCATGAAATCTAACTCGGAACGAACCGATGACTTATTGGGTATTTTGCTGGCGATGCGTTCGCAAATTTCTATAAACCATATTCGCGATGAAGTTCTAACTTTGATTTTGTCAGGCCATGAAACAACCGCGAATGTTTTAACTTGGGCATTTTCTTATCTTTCAAAAAATCCCGATTGGCAACAGCGATTACAAGATGAAGCAAAGAATTGGGATCTATCTAAAGCACCAACTTATGAAGAGTTAGAGCAAAAGACTCCGATTGCATCGGCGATTTTGTGGGAAGCGTTGCGTCTTGCCCCGCCGGTATGGGTTGCACCGCGAATTGCGATCGAAGATGTCGAAGTCGATGGCGTAAAAATTCCAAAGGGCGCGCATGTATTGGTCAGTCAATATGTCACCCAACGCGATGAGCAGAATTTTGAAAATCCAAATGAATTTAATCCGCAGCGATGGCTAGACCCCAACTTTGAAAAATCTCTGCCAAAAGGTGCCTATTTTCCATTTGGCGCAGGTTCGCGCAAATGCTTGGGTGAATATTTTGCATTGGCCGAATCGCGCTTGATTTTGTTATTTGTCGGTCAGCTCTTCAAATTGCAAAATCAATTCCCAAAGGCGCAACCGCGAGCCACTTATCGCCCGAAAGGAAAAGTACCTACGAAATTGGTGCGGATTTGAGCATCTTCAAACTGCCCGATGGCAGAGATTTTGAATACATCACCAATGATTTAGTTAATAAATCTGCTGGCAAATCAAATGGCGCAAAAGCGATTTTGATGCAACATGGAACTCCGGGTTCTTGCATGTATTGGAAAGAATGGTTGGCCGGTTCATTTTCGCAGCACCTAAATGATTCAAATGATCAAGGTGTGCAATTAATTGCAACCAGTCGGGCAGGTTACGGAAAATCATCTCGCCACCTTGGGCGAAAAGTTGCCGATGATTTAAATGATCAAGCCGCATTATTAGATTTCTTAAATGTAAAAAGCTTTGTGGCAATTGGGCATTCCGGTGGGGGACCACACGCAATAAATATGACTCGCGATGCAAGATGTAAAGGTGCAATCACATTGGCTGGCGTTGGCGAATTTGGAAATAGCGATCTTGATTTCTTAGCCGATATGGGACCAGAAAACGAAGATGAATTTGGTGAAGCCATGAAAGGTGAAGCGGCGATTACCTCGTGGATGAATAAAAATGCAGTGGGGTTTCAAAAAATATCTGGCGCAGAAATCATTGCCGCTTTTGGTGGATTAATTGGCGATGCCGACAAAGCGGTGTTGACCGCCGAATTCGCCGAAGAAATCGCTTACGGAATGAGATACGGAATAGAAAATAGTTTTGCCGGTTGGATTGATGATGATTTGGCGTTTGTGCAGAAATTTGGATTCTCGTTGGCGCAGATAAACAAACCAGTTTTATTGTGGCAAGGTGATGATGATTTCATGGTGCCAAAAGCTCATGGTGAATGGCTGGCCAAGAAAATTCCTACCGCAAAACTAAATTTTGTCGCCGG
>CALMJB010000135.1 GCA_937864205.1 uncultured Actinomycetes bacterium
ACCTTGTCGCTACTGGGTCATAAGCCTGACCACAAAAATCACAAGGCATTTGGTTATTGGCGCTCACCTATTAAATATATAAATAAAAGTGCGCAAATTGTTGGATGTAATCGAATGATTAAACGTGTGGACGATGCGCCTGACCCACTCAATAAATTGTGTGGACGATACTGGGATCGAACCAGTGACCCCCACAATGTCAATGTGGTGCTCTACCGCTGAGCCAATCGTCCGGTCTGTAAAGTTTACCTCAGTAGAAATTCCTACCGACCGTAATCATCCTCTACTCGTTCAATATCATCTTCGCCGAAATATGTTCCGGTTTGGACTTCAATAAAAACTAATTCTTCTGAGCCGGTATTAGCAATTCGATGTAATTGGTTTACTTTGATATCAACGGTGGAACCTGGTTTAACATCAAAATCGACACCTTCAACAGTAACTACACCAATTCCATCGGTGATGAACCAATGCTCGGCTCGCTTTTGATGTCTTTGATAAGACAGACGCTTTCCCGGTAATACTGAAATAGTTTTCACTTTGTAAGTTGCCGATTCGGCAATAACTTCATAGCGTCCCCAGGGGCGCTCTGATTTTTCTAAATTTGCCATTGTCCGATGCTATCTATTTATGCCGATCAAATCTGATTTAAATTCATTGTTTACTTGCCCAGATTGCCGCGCCGATTAAGCAGGTATCTCGTTCCAGTTTTGCCGGAATCAATTTAGGTTTGCCGATAAATTGCACTTTTTCTGCCTCTTTATTCATGTGTGCTTGCAAAGCAGTTCGATAAAACTCACTGCTTTGCATTACACCACCACCAACGATTGCAGTATTTATATCAAAATCGCAGAAAAAGTTGATGATTCCAATGGCCATTGCCTTTGCACCATTATCAATTATTTGTTTTGCCAAATCGTTTCCAGAAAGCGCCAATTTGGTTAGCTCTTCAAAGTTTTCAACTGCAATCTCTAATTTATTTGCCGTTCTGACCAAGTTTGGACCACTTGCATAAAGTTCAACACAATCTAACCGACCGCAAGGACAAACATTTCCTGCCAGATTTATTCGGGTGTGACCGAAGAATGCTGAATTTCCGGTAGTACCCAGATAGATTTGATTGTTGATTATTACGCCACCACCGACACCGGTTGACACAGTGGCCCCTAAGAAATCGGTCAATCCTTGACCGGCACCAACCGTGTGCTCGGCAATTGCAATAGCCGCGGCATCACCAATCATTGAAACTTTCTCGACTTCCAGCAGTTTTTTCACATTGTCAATCAACGGGAAATTTCGCCAACTTGGAATATTAACTGGAGATATTTCACCTTTTTCCAAATTTATTGGACCGGCAGTTGAAATTCCGACCGGATGAGATTTTTCTAAATCATTTGAATTAAAAAAATCTTTGATGATTGGTGAAATATTTGCCCAAACATCTTGTGATTTTGGAACTGGTATCTCTAATTTTTTTACTACTTCAAAACGCTCTGAAACTTTAGCAATCGCAACTTTGGTACCACCAATATCAATTGCGAAAAACATAGATAACTCGATTTCAAATAAAGTAGTAATTCTTTGAACTTTGAGGTGGAGACGGGATTTGAACCCGTGTAGCGGGATTTGCAGTCCCGAGCCTCGCCTCTCGGCCACTCCACCCGCGAGCGGACGACGGGGTTCGAACCCGCGACCTGAACCTTGGCAAGGTTCCGCGCTACCAACTGCGCTACGTCCGCGCACTCGTACTTAACGAGAGAGGCAAAATCTATCGCATCGGGCAAAATCACTCATAATCTCATCTTTATTTCTCGCTTTTAGATAAGTTCCTCTTATCTTTCTCTTATATATGTCTTACCCAAATGGTCGCTATGAATCTGCAAACTAATTTCCACCCAGATTCGATGTTTTGGAAATCTGGCATTCTTGCAACGAATGTAAAACAGGTAGTTACTAAATTGTCAGAGTTTGATCCTAAATCTGGATTTTGGGCGATTGCCACCACATTTGAAGGAGATTTTTTAGCCGTTGAATTTTCCGAAGTTATTGAATCTGAATTTCCAGAATCAACATGGCAACCAATTACGGGCAATTGGAGTTCATCCCTAAATCAAGATGCTTATATGCAGTGTGTGAAAACCATTCAAGCCGAGATAGCAAGCGGTGAGGTGTATCAAGTAAATCTATGCCGAGTGTTGAAAACTGAGTATAAAAATTCAATTGCCGGTCTATTTTCAACAATTTTAAAAGAGAATCCGGCACCTCAGGCTGCATATCTGAGACTGAATCACTCTGGTATTTCGATTGAAATTGCTAGTGCTTCACCGGAATTATTTATTTCTAGAGATGGTGACCAAATTAAATGTAGCCCCATAAAAGGCACCAATAAAGTTGCAGAATTTGGTGAAAAAGATCGGGCCGAAAACATAATGATTTTGGATTTAATGCGAAATGATTTTGGTCGAATTTGTCAGCCCGGCAGTGTTGAAGTCACCCGATTACTCGATATCGAATCTCACCCGGGATTATTTCATCTTGTTTCTGATGTGGAAGGTAAATTGAAAAATGGAATTTCCTGGCCAGAAATTTTTACGCAAGTATTACCAGCTGGCTCAATAAGTGGCGCACCAAAATCATCTGCACTTAAACTGATTTCTAAGTTAGAGAAAATAGATCGCGGGTACTACTGCGGAACATTTGGATATATTCATGAAGATCAGGCCGAGCTTTCAGTTGGCATTCGACTATTCTCAAAAATAGATAGCACATTATCTTTTGGAACCGGTGCTGGGATAACTTGGGCAAGTGATCCAGAATCTGAGTGGAACGAAACTGAATTGAAAGCAAATAAATTGATAGCAATCGCATCTGGAAAGATTTGAGATGATTTATTGGTATAAAGATCAAATTTACGAAGATCAGCCATTTCTAGCGCCATCGATTTCGGTGCAACGTGCCGATGGCGTCTTTGAATCTATTCTCACAAAAGAATCTTCCGCTTTTTTGCTAGATCGACATTTAAAAAGAATGCGTGAAGCCGGTTTGAAATTGGGAATCGAAACGATTCCTGAAAAGCAAATCCAATCTGCAATCCTGAAATTACTTTCTGCAAACAAATTCACAGGATTTGCCAGGTTGAGAATTAACTATTTTTCAGATGCGCAATTTTATCTCTCACTTGAACCAACTGAATTAAATGATGAAAGTGCAAAACTTACAATTTATCCCTTTGTTAGGTACTCAAAAAGTTTGATGTCTGGCATTAAGTCCACTTCTTATGCAGAATCTGCTGCTGCAGTCAGATTTGCCCAACAAAGAAAATTTACCGATTCGCTAATAATCAATGAACTAGATCAAGTTGTAGAAACCGGATTCTCTAGCTTTATCTATCGATTAAATGATCAGTGGTTCACGCCAACCAGTAAAAGTGGTTGTTTACCGGGAATTATTCGAGAGGTTTTAATAGAGAAGAAAATTATTCAAGAGCAAGATTTACTTAAATCGAATTTGTCATCAATCGATAGTGCCGCGGTACTTTCGTCAATTCGACTGATTCAACTTGTAAAAACTATTGAACAGCGGGATTTTTCGCACTCAAATGATGATCTAGAGTTTTTGCGAACAACACGAGAACTACTTTTATCATCTAAATAAACCTAGGAAAAGCACGATTTTGATAACCTTGCGTTATGTCCGCTGAAATTGCGATCAAAGTTGATGGAAAAACTCGCAAAGTAAGCGCTGACCAAAAACCTACCCATCTGTTTGCCGAAAATGCTCAGGTCGTAGTGTGTCGAATCAACGGACAATTGCGAGATTTATGGACAGATCTATCTGATGGTGATGAAATCGAAAGTGTTCTGATTAGTTCAGCAGATGGTTTAAATGTATTGCGACATTCCACTGCGCACGTGTTAGCGCAGGCGGTGCAAGAGGTATATCCAGAAACTAAATTGGGTATTGGTCCACCGATAAAAGATGGTTTCTATTACGACTTTGATCCTAAAAACCCATTCACACCTGCAGATTTAGAAAAACTTGAAACTGCGATGCGCAAGATCATCAAAGCTGGTCAAAGATTTAAACGCCGCGTCACCGATGAAAAATCAGCACTCGCCGAGTTAAAAGCCGAACCGTATAAATGTGAATTAATAAAAGATAAAAGTAGTCAAGGTGATGATGGTGCCAATGTTGAAATTGGCGGAACCGAATTAACTATCTATGACAATTTAGGGCGAGATGGTCAGCCGGTCTGGAGCGATCTCTGTCGCGGGCCGCATTTGCCATCTACCAAATTGATTCCGGCTTTTAAATTGATGCGCGCAGCGGGTGCATATTGGCGGGGGAGCGAAAAGAATCCGATGTTGCAAAGAATTTATGGAACCGCATGGCCATCACAAGAAGAACTAGATGCTTATCTTTTACTTCTTGCCGAAGCTGAAAAACGTGATCATCGAAAACTTGGCGCTGAATTAGATCTATTTTCTTTTCCAGATGAGATTGGTTCCGGTCTTGCGGTATTTCATCCAAAAGGTGGAATCGTCCGGCGCGAAATGGAAAATTACTCTCGAATTAGACATGAGGCTGAGAACTATCAGTTTGTTTATTCTCCACATCTAACCAAAGCCACATTATTTGAAAAATCAGGCCATTTGGAATGGTATGCCGACGGAATGTATCCACCGATGGTGATGGATGAAGAATTTCACAGTGATGGAACATTGAAACGGCAAGGTCAGAAGTACTACATGAAGCCGATGAATTGCCCATTTCATAATTTGATTTATTTATCATCTCCAAAGTCGTACCGAGATCTGCCACTTAGATTGTTTGAATTTGGAACGGTATATCGATATGAAAAATCTGG
>CALMJB010000136.1 GCA_937864205.1 uncultured Actinomycetes bacterium
GGATCTAACCATCGACCTTCATAAAGCAATCGGCCTAATTTTCTTCCCTCTTGATAATAATTATTTAAAGTATCTTCATTATGAATCGCGGTTAATAATCTTTCATAAGCGATGAACAAAAGTGCTAAGCCCGGTGCTTCATAAATGCCCCGGCTTTTTGCTTCGATAATTCGATTCTCGATTTGATCAGACATTCCTAAGCCGTGTCGACCGCCTACTTCATTTGCAAACTTAATTAATTCAACCAAGTCAGTGAATTTCTGGTTATTTATCGAAACTGGGCGACCATTCTTAAATTCAATTTTTACATCTTCGGTTGCGATATTTACAGATAAATCCCAAAATTTCACACCCATAATCGGATTAACGATTTCAATTGATTGGGAAAGTTCTTCAAGTTTCTTTGCTTCGTGAGTTGCTCCCAGAATATTGGCATCGGTGGAATAAGCCTTTTCAGCGCTATCTCTATAAGGCAGATTGTTCGCCTTTAACCAGTTAGACATTTCGGTTCGTCCACCTAATTGCGCAACAAATTCAGCGTCCAACCAAGGTTTATAAATTTTAAGTTTTGGATTTGCTAGTAATCCATAACGATAAAAACGTTCGATGTCATTGCCTTTAAATGTGCTGCCATCGCCCCAGATTTGTACGCCATCTTTTTCCATGGCTCTGACTAATAGCGTGCCAGTAACTGCTCGCCCAATCGGAGTAGTGTTGAAATAAATTTTTCCAGCGGTTCGAATATGAAAAGCGCCGCAAACTAATGCGGCAATTCCCTCTTCAACAATTAATTGTTTGCAATCTACTAATTTTGATGACTGCGCGCCGTATTCACTCGCTCGTTTTGGAATCTCTTGGATGTTTGGTTCATCGTATTGACCAAGATCGGCGGTGTACGCATAAGGCTTTGCACCATTTTTTTTCATCCACGCAACTGCAACAGATGTATCAAGACCGCCGGAAAAAGCAATACCAACTTTTTCGCCAACTGGAAGGGCGCTCAGCACTTTAGACATAACGCAAGCCTAATGGTTGGAATTTCGGCTGGTGCTGATTTATTTAATCGTTACTTCTTAATTGTTTGCGCTTTGGTCTCATCACGATGTTTACGCAAATAAATCATGAATGGAGTTCCGCCGGTGCCCACCGCTGATGGATTACCCGGAGTCTTTTGAGATTGTGCATGAATATAGCTGCCGGCGTATTCCAAATGCAGTGCTCGGAAATTACCAACAATTTCAACGCAATCGTTGAAGACTTCAGTTAAGGATTTTCGATTTGTTTTAGTAACAAAATTTCTTACAGATGGACCAGCTTCAGCAGCTTCAATGAACTGAACATGCTTTGGTGGCATGTAATGTCGCATCTCCATCAAGTAATCGCGTAGTTCATCTCGCTCGTGTTCGATTCCTAGAACTGCATCCATTGCCGGAATGATTGCGCTCTGCGCGCCAGTTTCGCCGCGGAATTTTTGTCCTACTCCCTTGTACTCATCTACACCTTCATAAACAACACCATTTGGCAATGATGGGTTATTTCGCCAACCGAAAATATAGGGACGAACTCGATGGAAATAAATGTAAGGATCACATCGCTCTGGCATGCGATCTAAAGTTGTATACATCGCTTGCAATGATGTGCGAAGTTTGGTGATTGCTTTCTCTAATTGATCAGCATCATTTGTGGCGACTGCAGTTTGTGCTTCTTCGATTGCCTTTAATCCGCGGCCGGCTTTTTTCTCAATATCAATATGAATCAGAATGAACCATTCCTCATCTTGGCCGCCTAAGAAACATTGCAATAACCCGATGTTGCCGCACTCAATTGGTCCATCTTTTTCAAATCGACGCCAATTGTCATTTGCATAACTTTGATAACTAAGAATTGGCGGACGACCAACTTTTTTACCAACCAGATACCAAGGTAGCGCTAACTTTGCGGGCAATACATGTGCTGCTTCATTGCTGCTCCACTGATAAGCCTGTCCGATATAACTTAGAACCAGCATTGCCCGACTTAGATCAGCTTCGGTTTTCAAATTTTCAATTTTAAATTCCGGTAAATTCTTAACCCGGGTGCGAAAATCAGAGCCCATCATCAATTTCGGCAGGTCCTTGCCCATTTGATCCCATGCCTCATTTCCAGGTGAAAGTGATTGCGCCGGATCTTGAGTAGGTAAATATCCAAACTCTTCAGTAATTCCGTAATCACTAATTTTCACTGGTGTGCTCAATTCAAACCTCTCTTTGTACTTTTTCAATTCTCTTGATGTTACTTCGCAAACCTCAACCAACTGTAAATCTTGGATATTTAAATTTAACTGTTTGTTCATTTCCCATTTACATCTATGCCTTAAATACTAACTCCAGATACGTCAAACTTTCATCACTCCCCAAAGTAATCTTTAGTGAAAGGGGGGTCTGTGTTGGATAATCAAGAAGAAACTTGTGCGTTTTGTCACGAAAGTTCTCTGGAAATCTGTCTAAATGATCGCCATGGATTTCTGATTATCTGTTCCGAGTGTGGATATGTTGATATCGCTCGGGCTGAGCAATTAGTGGCTCACCGCTAAAAATCAATAAGTTTGATTCGACATAAAGGTCTTTAATTTGTAATTTTACTACCTTTAATTAATTGCGTTTTAACTTGTTACCACCCTGTTGTTAATCGTGACACATTTAAATTCTTCTATGTCAAAAATCTCAACCCCCTTTGAAGAGGTAAATGCACGAGTAGAAAATGCAGCTAAATATTTGGATTTAAAACCTGGCACAGTCAAAGCCCTTCAGAGTTGTGAGCGCGAAGTTGTCATTTCTATTCCACTTCGTAACGATGACGATGTGCAAGTTTTACAGGGTTATCGTGTTCAACATTCCAGCGCAAGAGGTCCACGTAAAGGCGGAATTCGATTTCATGAAGAAGTAAATCTTGAAGAGGTCCGCGCGTTAGCAAGTTTAATGTCCTGGAAGACGGCGTTGATTGATGTTCCATTCGGTGGTGCCAAAGGTGGTGTGACTGTTGATCCCAGCAAATTAACTGAAATCCAAAAAGAGGAAATCATTCGACGGTGGACTAGGTCATTAGTAAATGTGCTCGGTCATCACCGCGACATTCCTGCACCGGATATGGGCACAAACTCGAAAACTATGGCCTGGTTGATGGATGAGTTTCATAGATTGGAAGGCTTCCAACCTGCCTGTGTTACGGGCAAACCAATAGAACTCTTTGGTGCATTAGGAAGAGAGGAAGCCACCGGCAGAGGTGTCGCTCAAATTGCAGGCGCAGCATTAGAAAAACTTGATATGAAAATTAAGAATGCAAAAGTAGTTATTCAAGGATTTGGCAATGTCGGAAAATTTGCTGCATTAACCTGCGCAGAGATGGGTATGAAAGTCATCGCAGTTTCTGATTTAAATGGAGCTAAATTTTCTAAAACTGGATTCGAAATCAGCAACCTGTTCAACAAGAACCCCAGCGAATTTCCCGGGGAAGAAATTGACCCCGATGATTTGTTAGAACTCGAATGTGATGTACTCATTCCGGCTGCACTTGGCGGGGTAATAACTGAAATCAATGCCGAAAAATTAAAGTGTGCTCTGCTTGTTGAAGGCGCAAATCAACCAACCTCCATCGCTGCGGACAAAGAACTACGCACAAAAGGAGTAACGATTGTCCCGGATATCTTGGCTAATGCCGGCGGAGTAATGGGTTCATATTTTGAATGGACTCAAAATATTCAAGAGTTTAGTTGGCCAATCGATAAATTTCGTCGAGAGCTAGATGCACGCATGGGAAAAGCCTTCGCCTCAGTTTATAAAGTTGCCAAAAAATATGAAGTTGACCTGCGAACAGCGGCAATGATTCTAGCCGTAGGTCGAGTTGCAGAAGCTATGCAGATGAGAGGTAGCTTAGTATGAATCTTTTTAAAAAAATTTTTAGGAAATTGTTTGGTCGAAACATTATTTTTATTAGACATCCTAAATCAAAAGGTCGCGGAAGTGACTTTGAGTAAATACTTAAATAAAATAATAAAAGACTCTCGATTTTGATATAGCGCAAGTCGCTAGATAAAGGCATAATCTCATTCATGATTGTCGATATCGCTTGGTACAAGAATGGCATTCGTCAAGAAGCAACCTCTGATCCATCAGATTTAGTGGCGTTAGCAAAATTAAATGGTGGCTTTGTCTGGATGGGTTTGGCAGAACCAAGTGAGAGCGAGTTTGATTCCATTAGTCAGGAATTTAATTTACATCCACTAGCTATTGAAGACGCTGTAATAGCACAACAGCGTCCTAAGTTAGAGCATTATGAAAATCTTCATTTTCTCGTTGTAAAGACCGTCTTTTTTAATTCACAAACAAATCAAATTAGTACTGGTGAACTTATGATTTTCATTGGTGAGTGTTTTGTTCTAATAGTGCGACATGGAGAAGGTTCTCCGCTAGTAAATGTTAGGAAAGATCTCGAACAAAAACCTGAATTTTTATCAAAGGGTCCATTTGCGGTCGTGCACGGTGTAATGGATAAAGTTATTGACGAATATTCAAGAATTGCTGCTGCATTAGAAACCGCAGTAGGTCAGGTTGAACAAAAAGTTTTCAGCGGGCAGGGAAAATCCCATTCAGAACAAATATATTTTCTAAAACGTGAGGTGATTGAATACTGGCACGCAATTGAGCCACTGACAGTCCCTATGCAACGTCTGGTTGCTGAATCAAGTCAAATCCTTGCCGCAGATCTACTGCCTTTCTTTAGAGATTTAAATGATCACCTACTGCGTGCTTGTTCTTACGGTACAAGTCTGGATTCGTTGCTGACCACGGTCATGCATGTAGATCTTGCTCATATTCAGATGCAGCAGAACATTGATGTGCGTCGTATTTCAGCTTGGGTCGCGCTCGCCAGTGGACCTACTATGGTCGCAGGTATATACGGCATGAATTTCAAACATATGCCAGAACTACAGTGGAAGTACGGATACGCGTTTGTAGTTAGCTCATTAGTTGTTCTTACTGGGTATCTCTACATGAGATTTAAACGTGCAAAATGGTTGTGAATCGAGTTGATCAAAACTTCCCAGAACTAAATAAATACCGCAAAGGTGTAGCGCTAATCATCGCTGGCACCGAAGAGTACCCAGGAGCAGCAGTGCTAACCGTAGGTGCAGCCAGAAGGGGTGGAGCGGGATATATCAAATACTTATCGAAATATTTATCCCCCAGAGAATTAGTAATACAAAATTTTCCTGATGTTGTGCCAATCAGAAGTTTACGAAATCAAAGATTTGATGCAATTGTGATGGGGCCCGGTAACGCAATTTTCAAAAAAATTCCAAACAATGTACCAATAGTTTTAGATGCAAAAGCGATTAAAGAAATCTACCGATTCAATAACCCTATAAAAATAATCACACCGCATACCGGTGAAGCAGAAAGGCTAGGGTTTAAGGTCACTAATAAACGCACCGCTGCCATTGAAATTGCTAATAAAACTAACAGCATTTGTGTTTTGAAAGGTCATAACACCTGTGTGGCAACTCCAAACGGCAAAGTTTGGATAGACAAATTAGGCGGCGATGAACTTGCTACCGCTGGAACTGGTGATTTACTGGCCGGCTTAATCGGATCAATGATTGCCGCTGCAAAACCTGGCGATTTAAATTCCGCTTTCAAAATAGTCTGCGCCGCAGTGACGAGACATTCAAAAGCCGGCAAAGCAGCAAAGCGAAAATATAAAGTGGTAACTGCGCTAGATGTGTTAGAGGCTTTAAAAACTAATTGATCTAATTTATTTATCACTAGTTAACGATAAGTAAATCAATCCACTAGCGACCAGCAATATTCCAATCAAACTTTTCTGGGTAAGTGATTCATTTAATACCAATGCCGCCAACAAAGTTGCAGTTGCCGGTTCGGCCAATACCAATGTATTCGCAACTGATGGTCGCAAACCTTGTAATCCTTTCGCATAGGAAATATATGAAATTGCGGTTGGCACCAGTGCTAACCAGAACAACATTGCAAAGCCTGGACCAGTTGCAATCCAAGTAAAACCAGCAAAAAATAAAATTGGCAGAGCCAAGAATCCAGCCAATTTGAAAGTTTCATACATTACATACGTTGTGTCGGCGCCCGTTTTTAAAATTTGTTTACTGGCGACTGTGAAGATAGAAAAAGATAATCCCGCGGTTAGCGCCAACAAAAACCCGATTGGTTTAAATTCAGAAATACCGTTTGCCGTACCCAGTAAAAAAATTCCGAATGTTGTAAAAAATGTTGCAATCACCCAATTAAAGTGGGGGCGATTTTTATGCCAAATAAATTCCACAATTCCGGTCAGAATGGGCACAGATCCAAGAGCGGTAACAGTTCCAATTGCTACACCGGTAATTCGAACCGCTGAGAAGAAGGCCAATTGATACGCCAAGATTCCAACTGCACTTATCCAAATTAATCCAAGATTCAATTTAGGTTTTTCAGTATGAGTTTTATTTAAATACAACCAAATTAAGAAAGCACCTAAAGGCAATCTTGATGCACCGACTGCAAGTGATGAGACACCGGTTGGACCTAATGCTTGGGCGGTACCGGTAGTTCCAAAACAAACACCTGCGAGAATTATCAATAAGTAATTATTTTTTATACTCATTATGAGAATAAATCGTAATGGTTTAATCAGGTTATCATTGCCGCATGATTAAATCGCGAGTTGATTTAACCGCTATTCAACTTGAAGCTTTAAAAAAATTAGTTGATGGCCGAGTCAGTACAAATGATTCAGTGCTAGATCAACATGGCAAAGATGAAAGCGCAATTCCGCCGGTAAAACCATCAGCAGTTGTCACGGTTCACGATGCTCAAGAAATTTCTAATGTTTTGAAATATTGCAATCAAGAAGGTATTCCAGTTGTGGCGTTTGGCGCTGGTTCATCTTTGGAAGGACATGTTTTACCGTTATTTGGCGGGATTTCTCTGGATGTAACCGAGATGAACAAAATAATTGAAATTCGCCCCGATGATTTATTAGTTCGCGTTCAACCTGGTGTTCATCGTGTGGAATTAAATGAAAAATTATCTGCACATGGATTGTTCTTCAGTGTCGATCCGGGCGCAAATGCAACCTTGGGGGGAATGGCAGCCACCGGTGCTGCTGGCACCACCACAGTTCGATACGGCTCTATGCGTGAAAATGTTTTAGCGCTCACAGCAGTGCTTGCCGATGGCACAATAATTAAAACTGGTCGCGAAACTAGAAAGCTCTCGGCTGGTTATGACTTAACTAGATTGTTAGTCGGCAGTGAAGGAACTCTTGCGATTATCACAGAGTTAACGCTGCGAGTGTATGGCATTCCGGAAAAAATGGCTGCCGCAATTGTTAGATTTCCAAATCTTGCCGATGGCGTGAACGCAGCGACTGCAATAGTTAGAAGCGGAATTGCAATTGCCAGATGTGAATTCCTGGATGAAAAATGTATTAAAAATGTGAACGCTCACGACGGTTTAAATTTGCAGGAAAAACCAACATTGTTTTTTGAATTTCATGGCAGTCCACAAGGCGTTCAAGAAGATGCCCAATCGGTAAAAGATATTGTCGGTGAATTCAACGGTTCTGATTTTGAATGGACCGCAGATGAATCTGCCCGCCGAAAACTTTGGCAGGCAAGACACAATGCATATTGGGCCGGTATCGCAGCAAACCCGGGAATGCGGGCAGTTAGCACCGATGCCGCAGTGCCACTTTCAAAGTTATCTACCGCCGTTACTTGCGCAGATCAAATACTTTCTAAAAGTAAATTTAGTTATTCGATTCTTGGCCATGTTGCAGATGCAAATTTTCATTGCTTCATTTTGACTGATCCAAATAATCCCAGTGAATTACCTGAGATAAGAAAATTAACTCATGAAATTACACAACAAATAATTGAGATGGGTGGCACATGTACCGGTGAACACGGCATTGGTTCTGGAAAAATTGAGGCGTTAATCGAAGAAACCGGCGCGCCTGCAGTCGAAATCATGAGACAAATCAAGAAAACATTAGATCCGAACAATATTCTTAACCCCGGAAAGGTGTTAAAAATATGATGAGTGCGCTTGCTTGGGAAGTAACAATCGCAGTTTTAATTGCGGTAATTTTGATTGATCTTGCAATCGCAATTGCGCATCGAAACCAAGAGACCTCATTCAAAGAGGCAGCAATTTGGACCGCCTTTTATGTCTGCGCCGCAATTGCCTTTGGAATATCGCTTGGTTACTGGCACACCGAACAATCCCGCACTGAATTCTTTGCCGGTTGGATAACGGAATATTCCTTATCTATCGACAATTTATTCATTTTTATTTTGATTCTAGGTCGCTTGAAGGTAGAAAAAACCAAAGAACAATTGGTTTTGCTATTTGGAATCATCGTGGCATTAATCCTGCGCGCGATTTTCATTGTGGCCGGTTCTGCGATTATCAATCGATTTACTTGGGTGTTCTTCCTCTTTGGAGCATTTTTGCTTTATACCGCTTATGGCTTGATCAAAGAAAGTGACCATAAGGAATGGAAAGAGGGGAAAATAATTCAGTTACTGCGCAAACGTGGTGCATCGACCATGACTATTGCGATGGTGGCATTAGCGGTCACCGACTTGGTGTTCGCGCTCGATTCGATTCCAGCAATTTTTGGTCTAACCAAAGATCCATACATCGTATTTACCGCGAATGTGTTTGCCTTAATGGGTTTGCGTCAGCTGTACTTCTTAATTGGTGGATTGATGAAACGATTGATTTATTTAACCAAAGGACTATCGATAATTCTTGGTTTCATCGGAGTAAAACTAATAATCGAAGCATTTCACGGTATGGATATTCATTACATTGGAAGTTTCCACATTCCAGAGATTGCCTTGAACTTTAGTTTGACGGTGATTATTTCCATTCTGGCAATCACAACAATCGCAAGTTTGGTGGCTAGCAAGGATAAGAATTGATTCAGGTTTTCGAACCGTATCGAAAGAAATTACCACCACTTAGGGCTTACTTTCGCGAATTTTGGCGGCGGCGAGAATTCGCCAGCCAATTATCAATTTATGATGACAAGGCTGAGTATCTAGATTCAAAACTTGGAAAAGTTTGGTTGGTAGTAAATCCACTTTTTCTAGCGGGCATTTATTTTCTTTTAGTATCGGTGATTCAAGGTCGTAATGGCAACACCGGGTTCTCTACCTTGTGTCATATTTTGATTGGCTTATTTACCTTTTATTTTGCTCAGAACTGTATATCTATTGGTGCCCAGTCCATCACGCGCGGCAGCAGATTAATTTTGAATCAGGCATTCCCAAGAATGTTGTTGCCATATTCCAGTGCGCACAGTGCGCTTCGACAATTTCTGCCCACCATGCCGATTTATATTGCAATTGTTTTAATTGGCAAACTGATTTTCCCAAATGCTAATTTGCCCGGTTTGAATTGGAATTATTTATTAATTCCGTTGGTATTAATTTCACTGGCTCTGACAAGTTTTGGATTGGCGTTATTTTTTGCAACTTTGAATGTTTACTTTCGTGACACCACTAAATTGCTAAATTACATACTGCGCATCTGGCTTTACGCATGTCCGGTGTTGTGGTTACCTGAAGTTCTAACCGGCTGGCATCGAGCATTTCTCTATGTAAATCCCTTAGGTCCGGCCTTAGCGGCTAACTCTCGAATCTGGATTGAAGGTAGCACTCCAACGGCTGCGCAATTTGTTGCAATGTTTGCTTGGGCTCTCTTTGCAATGCTATTTGGCGGATACTTCTTTTTAACCAGAGAAAGAGAGTTCGCAATCCGTGTCTGATATGAAAACAGATCTGGCAATCAAGATTGAGAACCTCTCGGTTCGATACACAATCAATATTGATAACAAGATCACCATGAAAAATGCACTGATGCGGGCATCGCGGGGCGAGCGAGTTAAAACCAAAGTTGTCGAAGCGGTAAATAATCTTTCGCTCGAAGTAAAACATGGCACCGTATTAGGAATAGTTGGTGCCAACGGTGCTGGTAAATCAACCTTGATGCGCACAATCGCGGGAATTTTGCCGCCAACGCAAGGTCGAGTGAGTGTGAATGGAAAAGTTTCAACGCTATTAGCTTTAGGAGTTGGATTTAATCAATCTCTTTCTGGTCGCGACAATATTATTTTGGGCGGATTAGCAGCCGGAATGACTTTGTCACAGATCTCGGAAAAAACTGATGAGATTGCAAAGTTTGCCGATCTGCCAGATGGTTTTTTAGATGTTCCAGTTAGAACTTATTCAGCTGGAATGTACAGTCGGGTTGCCTTTTCGGTAGCGGTCAATATTTCACCAGATATATTGCTGTTAGATGAGGCGCTCTCTACCGGAGATGCCACTTTTAAAGAGAAATCATTTAATCGTTTGCGGGAACTTTGCGAACAAGCCCGCACAATTTTGATAGTTTCGCACGCGCTCTCTTCCTTAAATGAATTATGTGACAGCGTGCTTTGGCTGCACCAGGGTCGAATCCGTGAAATCGGAAAACCAGAGCAGGTAACCGATAACTACTTAAAGTTTTTAAATGTTGGAAAAACCTCTACCGCGCTAGAGGATTTGTAGCAAAAAAATATATTGATCAAATATTAGACAAATTGCGCAATTGCAGTAATAACGGCGGCCAATAAAACCGCTTTACTTAACAAAATCACTGCAAATTTACGATCGCGGGCACGATCTTCTGGTGACTGCACCTTCGAAACATCACCAATGCGGCCAAAATTAAATGCGCCCATGAATCCGTATGCAACGCAGAATTTTTGTC
>CALMJB010000137.1 GCA_937864205.1 uncultured Actinomycetes bacterium
AAAAATCCATCTTTGCTTAAAGCAGTTTCTACCATTTTTACAACTTGGCGATGTTTGATATTTCCCGCTACCGAGACCACTAAATCTTTAGGTTGGTATTTTTCTCGGTAATAATTAAAGACCGTTTCTCGTGACATATTTTTAATAGATTTAACGCTGCCCAATATTGGTCGACCAAGGGCAGATGATGCGCCAAAATAACTTTCTAGAAAAACATCATGTATCAAACTGCTGGGATCATCATCGCGCATGGCAATCTCTTCGAGAACAACGTTTCGTTCGGCATCAACATCTGCCGGCTTAACAATTGAAGAGGTAATCAAGTCGCAAATCACATCAACTGCCAATGGCAGATCTTTATCAATCACGCGGGCGTAGAAGCAGGTGTACTCCTTGTCGGTAAAGGCATTGGTATCTCCGCCAACTGCCTCAATTGATGAAGAAATTTCTAAAGCAGATCTAGTTTTAGTGCCTTTGAAAAGTAAATGTTCAAGAAAATGCGAAGCTCCCGCGGTCTTTAAAGATTCATCGCGAGAGCCAACATTTACCCAAATTCCAAATGCGGCAGAGCGAACCGATTTTTCCCGTTCGGTAACGATTCTTACCCCGGAAGGTAAAACGGTTTTCGCCATCGGTTAGCCGCTTTGGGTTAAAGATTATTCAGGCAGGTTTGCTGGAACTAATGAGTACTTTCCTTTTGGATCGATCTCATCAATTACCACTTCAACTTTTTCGCCCACCTTCATCACATCTTCTAGATTTTCAATGCGCTTTCCACCAAACATCTTTCGAATTTGTGAGATATGCAGTAATCCATCTTTGTTTGGAACCAAGTTAACGAATGCTCCGAAAGTTGCAAGCTTTACGACCGTTCCGGTGAACTTATCGCCAGCTTTTAACTCGACCGGATTTGCGATTGCATTGATCTGCGCTTTCGCCGCTTCGGCCGCACTTCCTTCAGTTGCACCGATATAGATGGTGCCATCATCTTCAATGGTGATTTCTGCGCCAGTTTCATCTTGAATCTGATTGATCATCTTGCCCTTTGGACCAATGACCGCTCCGATTAAATCAACTGGAATCTTGATGCTGATGATTCGTGGTGCTAGCAAAGACATGTCATCTGGTTTGTCGATTGCTTGCGCCATCACATCGAGAATCTTTAAACGCGCTTCCTTCGCTTGAATTAATGCACCCGCTAAAACTTTCGCAGGAATGCCATCAAGTTTGGTATCTAATTGAAGTGCGGTGACAAAATCTTTTGTACCGGCAACTTTGAAATCCATATCGCCAAATGCATCTTCAGCGCCTTGAATATCAGTTAGTGCAACGTATTCGGTTTTGCCATCAACTTCATCGGAAATTAATCCCATTGCGATACCGGCCACCATTGCCTTCAATGGCACACCGGCATTTAATAACGACATAGTTGAAGCACAAACTGAACCCATTGAAGTAGATCCATTTGAACCTAACGCTTCAGATACTTGGCGAATCGCATATGGAAACTCTTCGCGAGTTGGTAACACCGGAACCAGAGCGCGCTCGGCCAATGCACCATGTCCAATTTCGCGACGCTTTGGCGAACCAACGCGGCCAACTTCACCTACTGAATATGGCGGGAAGTTGTAATTATGCATATATCGCTTGGAAGTTTCTGGACTTAAAGTGTCTAACTGCTGTTCCATTTTCAGCATGTTCAAAGTAGTTACACCAACAATCTGGGTTTCACCACGTTCAAATAATGCCGAACCATGAACTCGAGGAACTACTTCAACCTCGGCAGTTAGTGGGCGAATATCTTTAATACCCCGGCCATCAATACGAATTTTCTCGCGCAAAGTGCGTTGGCGAACCAATTTCTTTTGAATTGAACGAAGTGCTTGATCAATTTCTTTGCCGCGTTCTGGGAATTGTTCGATTAATTGCTCATTCGTAGCTTTATTAACCGCCGAAATTGCTGCATCGCGATCTTGCTTTCCAGAAGTTTTTAGCGCTTCAACCAATTTATCTTTTGCAGCAGCTTCAACCGCTTTGTAAACATCCTCTTGATAATCTAAATAGATTGGATATTCCGCAACTGGTTTTGCCGCTAATTTTGCTAGGGCAATTTGTGCTTCACAGAGCGCACGAATAAATGGTTTTGCCGCCTCTAAACCTTGACCAACTATTTCTTCAGTTGGCGCAGTTTGTCCGGCTTTAATTAGATCAATTGTTTTAGTGGTTGCTTCTGCTTCAACCATCATGATCGCAACATCTTCAGGTGCATCGCCAGTGATACGTCCAGCTACCACCATGTCGAATACCGCTTTCTCCAAATCTGAATGATTTGGAAACGCCACCCATTGCCCATCAATTAATGCAATGCGCACGCCACCGATTGGTCCGGAGTATGGCAAGCCAGCTAATTGGGTAGACATCGATGCGGCATTAATTGCCACCACGTCATACATATGGTCAGGGTTTAATGCCATTACCGTCACAACAATTTGCACCTCATTGCGCAATCCATCATCAAACGATGGCCGCAACGGACGGTCAATTAATCGACAGGTCAGAATCGCTTCCTCAGATGGTCGACCTTCGCGACGAAAGAATGAACCGGGAATTCTGCCCGCGGCATACATTCTCTCTTCGACATCAACTGTTAATGGGAAGAAATCAAATTGATCTTTCGGATTTTTAGAGACAGTTGTAGCCGAGAGCAACATGCTGTCATCATCTAAATAAACCACTGCGCAACCGGCAGCCTGTCTTGCTAAACGTCCAGTTTCAAATCGAATCTGTCGTTTTCCAAATTTGCCGTTATCTATTTTTGCAACGGCAGAGTGAATTTCTTGACCCGACATGGGCCAACTCCATTTCTCAACCAATTATTTTTAGATTATTAGAAAATGGATCTTCGATCGAAGTTCACGGGTATAACTGCCCGGAAACCACTACCGAGGACCAATCTCTGCAATCGATACAAATTAATTGCACCGACTAAAAACCTTGGTTGTTGTTAGTTAGTTTTTCTGTTATTCAGTTTTCGTTATTTTTTAGCGGCGAATACCGAGTTTTTCGATGATCGCGCGATATCTATTGATATCAGTCTTCGATAAATACTGAAGAATTCGACGACGTTTACCAACCATCAGTAATAATCCACGACGGTTATGGTGATCGTTCTTATTTGTCTTCAAATGTTCAGTAACTTCATCAATTCTCTTTGAAAGTAGCGCTACCTGCGCTTCTGGACTTCCCGTGTCAGTGGCAGATGAGCCAAACTGTTTAACGATATCTTTTTTAATTGCTGGTGTAATTGCCATTTGTTTCATCTTCCTTTTACTGTCACGAGGGCCTCGGGCTTACACACGATGGCTCGTTTACTCGCTTTGAGTGCAGAAGATTACCAGCGGTGATTAATTATTCAAAAATTTCCACGTATTAAGTGGCGATTAAAGCACGAAGTAGCCAGTTTATTTACTGGTTAATTGCCTTACTTGTTCGCAATCTAATTTCATTTGCGCAAGTAAAGATGGCAGGCCATCAAATTTTAATGTGTCCCGTAATCTATGAGTGAACTCTAATTTTGCGGCTTGGTCATAAAGATTTAAATCCACCTGATCAACTGCATAAGCTTCAACTTGTCTTGCTCGAATTCCATCAAAAGTCGGATTAGTTCCAATTGAAATTGCCGCCGGCCACCTTTCTGAACCAACTGTTAAATATCCGGCGTAAATTCCATCGGCTGGAATTGTTGCGCCCTTTGCACATCCAATATTTGCAGTTGGATAACCAATTTCTCGACCACGTTTTTCACCATGCACGACCGGCCCACGCACAAAATAATTTCTAGTTAGTAATTGATTAGCCCGTTCAAGATCGCCATCTAAAATCAAATTGCGTATTCGAGTTGATGAAATTACCGAACCGCGTTCTTCCTGTAATTTTACGATTTCAACTTCGAAGCCATATTTATTTGAAATAGATTTTAAGTATTCTGGATTTCCCTCTGCCTTGTATCCAAATGAGAAGTTTTCGCCAATCACCACAAATTCGCTCTTTAATTCCCCCACCAAAATCTGTTCAATGAACTCATCTGCACTTTTTTTAGCAAATTCTTTGGTGAAGTTAATAGTGCGAACGTCAAACGCACCGGCTTCACGTAAGTAATGAACTCGGTCAGCTAAATTCAATAAAAAAGTTGGGGTGCGCTCTGGAGAAATTACCGAAACCGGATGCGGATCAAACGTTAGAGCAGTTACTGAGCCATAACTTTTTGCCCGGCGCAAAATCTGTTGGTGCCCAAGATGAACGCCATCAAATATTCCTATCGCAGTGACATGTTTTGATTGCGCCATCATCTAATTATTCTTTCACATCGCTATCGCTGGCTACCAAAATCGGAGTTGCCCTTTTATTTGGACCAACTTGCTTATTTTGTATTAGCGCCACAAACTGATTTTGATTATCAACTGCGCAAGTTATTTCATCGCTATCACAAGGCTGGATGAATCGGCCAAAGCGAAGTTCTGCTACTTCATCAAAAGACAACGAACGAGTTTTAAATAATTTACCAAGCACCGTTGCGGTATCGATCAAATTCTCAGTCTTTACCGTTTCTAAACTTTTCGCCTGTGAGATATCAAACGGAGCCACTAATGTGCGCCGTAATTCAATTAAATGTCCACCGCATTTTAAATTTTCACCTAAATCTCGGGCGATAGCGCGAATATAAGTACCAGAAGAACAAGTGACCAAAATTCGAACTTCGTAGTGATTTTCAATCTTTTCAATGCTTTGTATTTGCAAATCAAATACTTCAACTTCGCGCGGTTTTATTTCCACCACTTCTCCGGCGCGAACCCGTTCATGCGCTGGTTTACCCTCGATTTTTATTGCCGACACCGAACTTGGTCGTTGCAATATCTTGCCAACAAATTTCCCAAGTTCTAATTGAATTTGGCTAGCTTGGATATTTTCAATTGGCGCGGTAAAAATCGCATTGCCTTCTTTATCATCGGTGTCGGTGGCAATTCCTAAATAAATATTGGCTATATAGGCCTTTTTGCCTTCAGTTATGTATTGCAATAATCGAGTGGCACCACCGATTCCCAGAACTAATACGCCAGTTGCCATCGGATCTAAAGTTCCGGCGTGACCGACTCTTTTCGTTTGAAAAATTTTGCGCACTTGCGCAACTACATCGTGACTTGTTATTCCCGCCGGTTTATCTATTACTAAAAAGCCTGACATTTTTCACTAATTCTTAATGTTATTTATTCAATGAATTAAGGGCGGTCAAACGTGCTTATAAGGATTTTCCACCACGGGCTTAGCCTGTTTACGTAGCTGTTCTAATTCTCGGTCAGCTTGATGCATTTGTGAAATCAATTCATTCATTGCATTTGCAGACTCTTGTAATCCATCTAGAAAAAATTCTAAAGTCGGAGTCACTCGTAAACCCAAAGTTCTTCCTACTTCAGATCGCAACATTCCCTTTGCAGAATTGAGTGCGGCTGCGGTGGCTTCTCGAGCATTCTCATCACCTAGTACGGTGTAAAAAACTGAAGCTTGTTGTAAGTCGCCAGTCACTTTTACATCGGTGACTGTGACAAATCCAAGCCGCGGATCTTTTACTCGAGTTTCAAGTAAGTTTGCAATCACTTCTTTGATTCGATCTGCAACTTTCAATGGCCTTTTACTTGGCATTTTTAAGCTCGCTTCTTCTCACGCATCTCATACACCTGCACTACATCGCCAACTTGAATATCTTTAAATGTGCCAAGTCCGATTCCGCATTCATATCCTTGGCGAACTTCAGTAGCATCATCTTTGAATCGGCGAAGTGATTCGATATTCATATTGTCACCAATTACTACACCGTTGCGCATCGTGCGGCACTTTGCATTTCGGCGAACAATTCCATCGAGCACCATTGATCCGGCGATATTTCCAAACTTGCTGGATCTGAAGATTTCCCGCACTTCTGCGTTACCAAGTACTGCTTCTTCATACTCTGGTTTCAACATTCCCTTGAGTGATGCTTCGATCTCTTCAATTGCTTTATAAATAACGGTGTAGAACTTAACTTCTACACCCTCTTGTTCTGCGAAGGTTGCAGTTTGTGGTTCTGGTTTTACGTTGAAACCAATAATCACAGCGGTTGAAGCAGATGCCAGAATTACATCGCTCTTGGTAATCGCTCCGACGCCACGGTGAATCACGCGCAGATCAACTTCATTACCAACATCTAATTGAACTAATGCATCTTCCAACGCTTCTACTGAACCTGACACGTCGCCTTTCAAAATCAAATTAAGTGTGCTGATCTTTGATTGCTCCATGAAATCTTCTAGCGAAACTTTCTTGCGCGCTTTTGCAAGGGCGGCATTTCGCATCGCCAATTGCCGCTTCTCTGCGATTTGGCGAGCGGTGCGATCATCTTCAGCCACCATAAATGAATCACCAGCGCCTGGAACTGAAGTGAAGCCAAGCACCTGCACTGGTCTCGATGGACCGGCAATATCTACGGTGTTTCCATTTTCATCTAGCAATGCCCGCACTCGACCAAATGCGCCACCGGCGACCACCGCATCACCAACATTTAAAGTTCCGCGTTGCACCAAAACTGTGGCGACTGGACCGCGACCTTTATCTAAATTTGCTTCGATTGCAACTCCACGGGCTTGCCCATCTGAAATTGCCCGCAGATCAATAGCGGCATCGGCAGTTAACAGAATTGCTTCAATTAATTCATCAATTCCTTTTCCGGTAAGTGCAGAAACATTTACGAATAAAGTTTGTCCGCCATACTCTTCGGCAACCAAGTTATATTCAGTTAATTGTTGTTTTACTTTATCTGGATTTGCACCTTCTTTATCAACTTTGTTAACTGCCACCACAATTGGAACATCGGCAGCTTGCGCGTGATTCAACGCTTCAATGGTTTGTGGCATTACTCCGTCATCGGCAGCAACTACTAATACAGCAATATCTGTAACTTTGGCACCACGAGCGCGCATTGCGGTGAAGGCTTCATGACCTGGCGTATCAATAAAAGTAATAGCCCGATTTACACCACTATGTTCATGGTGAATTTGGTAAGCACCAATGTGCTGGGTGATTCCACCCGCCTCACTTTTAACAACTTCAGTGGAACGAATTGCATCGAGCAACCTGGTCTTACCGTGATCTACGTGTCCCATCACTGTAACTATTGGGGATCTAGCAACTAATAGATCTGGATCAACATCTTCAAGCTCTTGCTCTAAGTTGATATCAAACTCTTGTAGTAATTCTTTATCTTCATCTTCGGGGCTAACTAATTTAATGACATAGCCAAGTTCTTGACCTAAAACTGTAAATGTATCTTCATCAACAGATTGGGTGGCGGTAACCATTTCGCCTAAATGAAATAGCGCAGAGACTAATGCCGCTGGATCTGCCTTTATCTTTTCAGCTAAATCTTGCAAGTTTGCACCACGGCGTAATCTGATTTCAGTTTTTCCATCACCGCGCGGAACAACTGCGCCACCTAATGTTGGTACAGGTAAATTTTCAAAATCTTCGCGTAACTCTTTTTTGGATTTATGGTGTTTGCTTTTCTTGCCACCTTTTCCTTTTCCAAATGCACCAGCGGTTCCACCGCGTTGCGGTCTGCCACCGCGAGGACCACCAGGTCCGCCACCAAATCCACCGCCAGGTGCGCCACCACCACGTCCGGCATCAGATGAACCAGAACGGTAAGGCGAAGATGGTTTGCCATCACGTGGTCGATCACTTCCGGGAGCTCCGGGTCGTTGTGGTCTTGCTGCAAATCCAGGACGAACTGAACCAGGACGTGCACCTGTCATCTCAGGTCTTGGTGGACGTTGTCCCGGTGCTAAACGTTGCGGTTCATTTCCTCTGCCACCTGGACGACCGGGACGAAATGCAGGACGTGGACCGCCACTTGAGAATGGATTGTTTCCGGTGCGTGGTTGTCCTGGTCTGAAGCCTTGACCTGGTTGACCAGATTGTCCTGATTGACCAGGAGTTTGCGGAGGTCTTGGTGGTCTTGGCATTTGATTTGAAGATTGAGATGAAGATTGTGTTGAAGATTGAGATGAACTTTGTGAAGGTGATTGTCCACTTGAAAATGGTGGCGCCGCTGGAATTTGTGGCTTATCAGATCTTTCAACCCGCTCTTTAATTCCTAAATTTTCATATTTTTCTAAAATCTCTTTTGGAATATCTGCCAGATTTATTTCCGGCTCTTTCTTTGCAGCTTTCTTTGCCGTAGTTTTTTTAGCAGGCTTTGGTGCATCTTCGATTGGTTTAAGGTCAGGAAATTTATCCATCAACTTGCGCAACACCGGCGCTTCAACAGTTGATGATGCAGATCGGACGAATTCACCGACCTCTTGTAATTTAGCTAGTAACTCTTTGCTTTCGAGCCCTAACTCTTTTGCTAATTCGTAAACGCGGACCTTGGACACTTGTCTCCTGACTTTCAGGCCCGCAATAGATTTTATTGGAGCCTAGATTGACCTACTCATAATCTTGAATTGCTCATTTGAGTTCTCTTTGCTCCTGATCTAAAAACAACAGATGAAAACCTTACCGCAACCAGTCCTAAGAAGGCGAACCCGCCGGTTTATCAGTTGGATTATCGCTAGCGGCGGTATCGGAATGTATATCGATGCGCCACTGAGTCAATCGTGCTGCCAACCGTGCATTCTGCCCATCTTTACCAATTGCAAGTGATAGTTGGAAATCTGGCACAACCACCTTTGCCGATTTAGTTTCTAGATCAACAATCTCAACCGAATTGACTCGTGCCGGTGCTAGTGCATTTCCAACATATGTCGCAGGGTCTTCTGAAAAATCAATGATGTCTATTTTTTCGCCATGCAATTCATCCATTACCGCTTTTGCTCGGGCACCAACTGGCCCGATTAGCGCTCCCTTTGCGCTGACCCCACTGCGATGGCTGCGCACTGATAATTTGGTGCGTGCGCCAGGTTCGCGAGCGATTCCAACAATTTCCACGACGCGATCTTTTATTTCAGGAGCTTCTAATGAAAATAACATCTTCACAAATGCTGGATGAGTGCGGGAAAGAGTTATTTCTGGTCCACGCATTCCTTGTTTAACATCAACCACAAACGCTTTTATGCGATCACCGTGTTTAAAACTTTCAAGTTTTACCTGTTCATGAGGTGGAATTTTGCCCTCGACTTTACCGAGATTTACATAAATTGTGTCTGCTTCTTTTCCTTGCTGCACGATTCCAGAGATAACTTCGCCAACATTTGCCGAAAATTCTCCGACGATTTCTAAATCTTTAGCTTCGCGAATCTTTTCTTTCAATAATCTGCGGGTAGCAAACTTTGCCTCGCGATCAAAACCAGGCATTACATCTTCTACGGTATCGATGCGTTCCCCATCTGGGCCAAACACCGGAACGTATATGGTGAAATTTCCACTCTCGCGATTTAACACCGCTCGGGCATAAGGTTTTGCGCCCGGCATCTTGTCATACGCCTCCGCCGCCGCAGTTTCCAGCGCCATAATTAATTTCTCAAACGGAAACTTTCTCTGCTCTGCCAGTAATTTTAAAGATGCAACATCAACAATCATTTGCGCACCGGCTTAAAGTCAACTTCCAAATTTGCTCGTTTGATTTCAGAAAGACTTATGTTTGAGGAATCTACGGTCACGCTTTGCTCATTTACTTCTGCAATGCGACCAGAAATAACTTTGCCATCATTTAACACCACTCGAACCTTGCGGTGTAAGTTTTTTTGCCAGTGACGAGATTTAGTTAGCGGTCTATCAAAACCTGGAGAAGTCACCTCTAAATTGAAATTCAAATCATTAAACAGCGGCAGCGAATCAATTATTGGATTTAATTTTCTAGTTATTCCAGCAATCTCATCCATTGAAAGATCATGATCAGCATCAACCACAATCGTTAAATGCCGGTGTTTTCCAGCGGTAACAATATTTATATCTTCTAAGAACAATTTTGAGTCATCGAGGGCGGGCGTAATCGCTAATTGAATTTGATCTTTAACACTCATTTTTGCCTCGATATTAAGTTGGAAACTGCGGTAATTCTTTTAGAACTACTACATGGAACTACTAGATAGACCTAAGTCTAACTAATGAATGTATCCCAAGCAACGCGCAGGATAAGCAGAACTGTGACTGCGAGGAAAACTTTTCGAACCAGCGGTGAGCCACCGCGAATCGCCAAGCGCGAACCGATGATTGCACCAGTTACATTTGCAATTGCCATTAGTAATCCAAGTTTCCACCAAATGTGTCCAGTTAATTGAAAGGTCAAGATCGCACCGAGATTTGTCGCGATATTTACTAACTTGGCGGTTGCGGAAGCTTTGAGAAATGCATATCCGATGCCAATTACTAAAAAGAAAACCAAGAAGGTGCCAGTACCTGGACCAAAAATTCCATCATAAAAACCAATAGTTAAACCAATTAGAAAAACTAGAATCAATCTACTTTTATGGCTGTACTTTAAATTTTCACTCATTCCTAATTCCGGTTTACGCCATGTGTAAATAGCAACCAAGATCAATAGCAAAACAATTACTGGTCTAAACAAATCTTTAGGTATAGCAGTTGCAGAAAATGCACCGGCGACTGAACCAACAAATGCCGGCGCCATCATTGTCACCGTTAAGCGCAGGTCTGGTTTTACAGTTCGAAAATAATTTATCGCCGCTGAGCTGGTGCCAAATACCGCTGGCACTTTATTTGTACCCAATATCAAAGGTAATTCTTTAGATTGCAACCCGATCAATAACGCAGGTAGTTGAATTAATCCCCCGCCGCCGGCAATGGCATCGACAAA
>CALMJB010000138.1 GCA_937864205.1 uncultured Actinomycetes bacterium
ATAAGAGAAGAACTAAAGAAAGCCATGGAAACAGTTGGCTTGGAATCGCACGTAACCGGAGCCGGTGGATTATTTGGTGATTTGTTTGACGCCTTCGGTTCAATTGATACCACGCTACTTAAAACCACTTTAATCGTGGTGACCGTGATTTTAATTTTTGTTTATCGTTCACCAATACTTTGGATTTTGCCATTATTCACCGCCGGATCGGCATTGGCATTTGCGACGATGATCGTTTATTACTTGGCTAAATCGGGAACAATCGATTTAAATGGACAAACTCAAGGAATATTAGATGTATTGGTGTTAGGTGCGGCGACTGATTACGCGTTGCTATTGATATCTAGATATCGCGAAGAGCTACATAATCATGAATCGCGAATCGAATCTATGAAAATTGCTTGGCGTGGCACAGTCGAACCAATTGTCGCATCAGGATCAACTGTTATCGCCGGATTATTGGTTTTACTTTTAAGTGATTTATCTGGAAATCGTGGTCTTGGTCCAGTCGGGGCAATCGGAATTGCCAGTGCAATGTTTGCGGTGCTTACTCTGTTGCCGGCACTTTTAATTGTTTTTGGCCGTTGGATTTTTTGGCCAAAAGTTCCAAAGTTTGATCATGAAGATGAAAAACTTTCTGGAATATGGTCAAAAGTTTCAAATTTAGTAGACCGTCGACCAAAACAACTTGTTGCCATAACTGGAATTGGGCTATTGGCGATGGTGGCATTTGTGCCAACTTTGAAAGCAAATGGATTAGCACAAACCGAAGCCTTTACAACTAAATCAGATTCGGTAGTCGGATTAGATAAATTAGGAAAGCACTTTCCCTCAGGCGAAGGTTCGCCAGTAGAAATTTTGGTGAATCAATCTGATGCGGCGGCGGTTTCAGCCGCTATCAGCAAAGTCCCCGAGGTGGCATCCGTTGTGGCTTTAACAAAATCTGATCCAGTGACAAAGCGGCCAACCGCTGAAGTAAATGTGGTCGATGGAAAAGTTCTTTTAAATGCAACTTTGAAAGTTACCGCCGATTCACAGGAGGGTAGAAACTCAATTCCAAAAATTCGTCAGGCCGCGAAGTCGGTTAGTAAAGAGGCAATGGTCGGTGGCCAATCTGCAATTTTCTATGACACCGATGAATCCTCTCGGCGCGATAATCGTTTGATTATTCCAATTGTTTTGATCTTGATTGGAATTATTTTAGGTTTACTACTTCGATCATTAGTAGCCGCAGCCGTTTTGTTATTAACTGTTGTACTCTCATTTGCCGCCACTTTGGGTGTGTGCGCCCTGGTGTTTAATCACATATTTAAATTCGCGGGAGCCGATACATCTTTCCCACTGTTCACTTTTGTTTTCTTGGTTGCATTAGGAATTGATTACAACATTTTCTTGATGACCCGTGTCCGAGAAGAATCAAAACGAATTGGCACCAGAGCCGGAGTATTAAAAGGTGTAACCGTTACCGGTGGAGTTATTACCTCGGCCGGGGTTGTACTTGCCTCCACATTTGGTGTGCTTGGTTTGTTACCGCTGGTTTTCCTTGCCGAACTTGGCTTTGCGGTCGCATTTGGAGTTTTACTAGACACAATTGTTGTGCGCTCACTATTAGTGCCATCAATCGTGCGTCTGCTCGGGCCGAAGATTTGGTGGCCATCAGAACTTGCTCGAGGTCGCGATTAGTAACTAAGTTTCAACTCATATGGGTTCTGAAAACTTGCGAGTTGGAATCGCTGGCTATGGATTAGCTGGTCGATATTTTCATGCGCCAATTTTGGCGGCGGCAGGTTTTGAGATTGATTCGGTGTTGACTAAGAATCCAAATCGAATTTCGGAATTACATTCAGATTTTCCAAGTGCACGTGCAGTTAGCAGTATCGATGAACTTATAAAATCTAAAATTGATTTGTTGGTAATCGCAACTTCAAATGATGTGCACGCCGAACAAGCTATCGCGGGTTTGAAAGCGAAGATTCCAGTGGTAGTCGATAAACCCATGGGTCGTGATCTGAAGGAGACTGAGTCAATACTAAAAGTTGCTGAAACAAATCAAACGCCAGTAACGGTTTATTTCAATCGACTTTGGGACAGCGATTCGCTAACGATTAAAAAGGCGATTTCAGATAATGTAATTGGCAAAGTTTTTAGACTGGAATCAAGATTTGAAAGATTTCGGCCAGATCTTTCGGTTAATTCATGGCGGGAACACTGGAGCAGCGAAAAGGGTGGCGGCAATCTTTTAGATCTGCAACCACATTTAGTATCAACCGCGCTTGATTGGTTTGGACCTGCCGAACTTGTTTGCGCCTCAGTGCGCAGTATTCGTGGTGGCTCAGATGATGACATCGTTTTAACTTTAAAACATGAAAGCGGAGTTGATTCATATTTGTCAGCATCGGCAATTATCGGAGCTCCGGGGCCGAAGATTCGATTAAGTGGCGATCGCGGTTCTTTAGTAATTAATGATTTAGATCCACAAGAACCACTGTTACGGGCTGGCCAAAAACCTACCGCAGATGGTTGGCCAAAAGGCGCCAAATCTGAAGCCCGGATATTTACCGGAGAAGATTCCAAGTCATACCCAAGTGAAAACGGCAATTACGTAAAGTTTTACCAAGCAGTCAAAGCTGGATTGCAAACTGGAGTGATGCCGATTTCTAGCGAAATGATTTTGCAGGTCGCAAAAATAATTGATCAAGCTCGTAAAATTTCGATCAGATAGTTTTACTTAATTTCAAACAAAAGATATTCAAGTCAAGTATGACCGCCAATTTTGATTGCATAATTATTGGCGCCGGATTGGCGGGATTGAGCGCCGCTCGAAAATTAAATAATTCTGGGTTGCAAACTTTGATAATTGAAGCAAGTGATCGAGTAGGCGGTCGAGTAGCTACCGATTATGTTGATGGCTTTACGCTCGATCGCGGATTTCAAGTGATTAATCCCGGCTACCCCGAACTGCGCAGATTGAATGCGCTGGATGGATTGGATTTTCACGCTGTGAAATCTGCATTTATAAATGCTCAACGGGATCAAAAGTTTGAAATTACAGATTTATTGAATTCAAGACTAGCAACTGTGCCGGAAAAATTTGCGTTCGCTAAATTTATGTTAAGTCGCAATATTACGGGTACATTAAAGAATTATTCTTCTAGTTTTTCTAACTTTTACGATAATTTAATTTCACCGTTTTTTACCGGAGTTTTCCTCTGTGAACCAGATGAACTATCTGCCCAAATAAATCAACAAATTATCCGTACATTCATTTACTCTTATTTAACTCGGAAATTGCCCGGTTTACCCACTGGCGGAGTTACCAGATTGGCAATGAATTTAAGTCAAGGTGGCGGACCAATTTTGCTCAATGAACGAGTGACTAAGATTTCTACCAATCAAGTCACCACAAAGAACAACCGGTATAGATTTCGAAAATTAATTATCGCCACCGATTACCAGGCGGCGCGGCGCTTGATTCCAAAGCTTGCGCCAATGCAGTTTAATTTCTCAAGTACTTTTTATTTCAGTTCACCAAAATTAAGTAGCAAAAAAGATTTATTAGTCGTCAATGGTGATCGTGGCTTGGTTAATTCTGGAGTAATTTCAAATTTCAATCCAAATTATGCACCAGCGGATAAAAGTTTGATTAGTGCCACATTTATTTCAAAATCGGTAAATACAAGAGAATTAAAGCGGCAACTAGGGAAGATTTGGCAGATACCAACTAATGAAATTGATTTCATTAAGGGGTATCAAATCGCCCAATCTCTGCCAAAATTTACAAAAACCAAATTGGTGAATTCAAATCAAATTTCAGATCAAATTTATTTAGCCGGGGATTATTTAACTGCGCCATCGCAGCAGGGAGCATTACTTTCCGGGCGACTTGCCGCTGAAGCGGTAATTCGGTCAGTAAAAGTTATTTAACCAATTCGCTTAGTGCGGTAGTGATGTGCGGGTAGGAAAATTCAAATCCATTATCTTGTAAAACTTTTGGCAGCACTCGCTTAGATCCCAGAATTTCAGTCGAAAAGCCACCGATCACTAATTTGAGTGCAAATTTCGGTGCTGGAAATAACGCTGGGCGATGCAAAGCTCGGGCTAGCGCCGCGGTAAATTCTTGATTGGTGACTGGGTTTGGCGCGGTTAAATTAACTGGTCCAGAGATTTTTTCCTTGAGCAAGAATTCAATGGCGCGTATCTGATCATGCAAAGTAATCCAGGACCAATACTGTTTTCCGTTCCCTAAGCGGCCGCCTAAACCAAATTTAAATAGTGGCAACATTCGTCCGAGTGCACCAGCAGTGGGATCGAGTACTAGACCGGTGCGCAATTTAACGGTTCTAACATCGCCGACTGTGTTTGCAGCATTTTCCCATTCACGGCAAACCGTTGCCAAGAAATCATCGCCGGGTCGATCGGTTTCAGTTACTGCACGGGATCCGGTTTCACCGTAATAACCAATTGCACTGGCACTTATAAACACTTTTGGCTTTAGTTCAGTAACCGCTTTTGCAATTGTGGTTGTGCCAAGCAATCTAGAATTTAAAATCTCTGATCGATACGCTGCACTCCAACGTTTATCGCCAACTCCGGCACCAGCTAAGTGAACGATTGCATCTACACCGGCTAAACCCGCAATATCTATAAAACCAGTCTGCGGATTCCATTCCACCTCTTCATTTGTTTTTGGTTTTCGCCGAACCAATTTCACTACCGAATAGCCGCGAGATTTAAAGTGACCAAAGAGTGCGCTGCCGATTAGCCCGGAAGCACCAGTGATTGCGAGTTTGTCTATCTTGGGCAAATTACAAACCTAAATCAGATTCGAATCGTCCTTCTTCTAAACGTTCCTTTAAAGTCACTAGGAATCTAGCGGCATCGGCTCCGTCTACAACTCGATGATCATAAGAGAGCGCTAAATAAACCATCGAGCGAATTGCAATGGTTTCACCGCCATCTTCTCCGCGCATCACCATTGGACGTTTTACAACTGCTCCTAAACCAAGAATTGCCACCTGTGGTTGATTGATTATTGGAGTATCAAACAATGCGCCGCGACTTCCGGTATTTGTCAATGTAAAAGTTCCACCACTTAAATCATCGGGAGAAATTTTATTATCGCGCGTGCGAGCCGCTACATCGGCAATGCGCCGCGCGATTCCACCCATATTTAAATCACCCGCATCTTTAATAACTGGCACGAGTAATCCGCGTTCGGTATCTACCGCAATCCCCAAGTGTTCAGCGTTGTGATAATTAATTTGATCACCAACAACTGATGAATTTAAAACCGGATGTTGTTTTAGTGCTTCACAAACTGCAACTGCGAAGAAAGGCAAGAAAGAAAGTTTCACACCTTCACGTGCCTCAAAACTTGATTTTGCTTTTTCTCGTAAGCGAGCAATTTTCGTTACATCAACTTCAACAACAGTAGTGAGTTGAGCAGAAATCTTTAATGATTCAACCATTCGATCGGCAATTACTTTGCGCAATCTGCTCATTTGCACCGATGTACCGCGCAGTGGCGATGCCACTATCGCTGGACGTGGCGAGTTATCGACGCGTGCGGTATTTCCATTTGCAGAAACATTTGTCTGACTTGACTGCGCTTGCAAGTTTGAAATCGTTGGTCGAGCAATTGCAGCCAACACATCCTCTTTGCGTATGCGTCCACCAATACCGGTACCTGTGATACTTGCCAGGTTTACACCATTTTCATTAGCAAGTTTTCTTACGATAGGAGTTACATAAAGATCAGAGGTTTTTGTTGTTGCGGTCGCGACATTGGCGTAACTGTTTGAAAAAGTATTCACTGTTGCCACTGGTGTAGTTGCCGCTGGTTTAGTAACAGTTACAGTCGGTGCGCTAACAACTGGAGCAGCAACGGACTGTGGTTTGCTGACCGGTGCAGGTTGTGGTGCAGATGGTTTAGGAGTCGCGACAGTTGCCGCTGAACCTGCTGAAATTATTGCAAGTCTTGCACCAACTGGCACAGTTGAATCAACTGGAACTTCAATACTTTGTAATGTGCCTGATGCTGGTGATGGAATTTCAGTATCTACTTTGTCAGTTGAAACTTCTAGTAATGGCTCATCTACATTCACGCTTTCGCCAACTTTTTTCAACCACCTTGTGACAGTTCCTTCAGTTACTGATTCACCCAGCGCTGGCATGACAACTATTGATTGACTTGCAGAGCTAGATGAAGTGATTGAACTGGATGATGAACTAGTTGAATTTGTTGTCGATGGAGTAGCTACCGGAGCAGAATTATTGACCACAGCATTAACTGGGGCTGCTGCAACTGGTTCGGCTGGTTTTTGCGCCGGCGCAGAGTTTGCAGATGTCGCGGAATCGATTACCGCAAGTTCTGTTCCAACCGCAACGGTTTGATCAATTTGCACAATTATTTTTTGTAACACACCCTCTGCCGGTGAAGGAATTTCGGTATCAACTTTGTCAGTTGAAACTTCAAGAAGTGGTTCATCGACTTTTACTAAGTCGCCCTCTTTTTTAAGCCAGCGAGTTACCGTGCCTTCGGTTACTGATTCACCAAGGGCTGGCATCTTTACTGAAAAACCCATTTTTAATTTAATTCCATTCTCGCCGATTATTAAACGAATTATCCATGAGCATGCAGCGGTTTGCCTGCTAAGGCTAAGTGCGCTTCGCCCATGGCCTCTGAAAGTGTTGGGTGTGCGTGAATGTGCTGTGCCACATCGGCAGCTTCCGCTTCCCAATTAAAGATCAATTGAGCTTCGGCCAGCAGTTCACCAACGCGTGAGCCCACCATATGAATTCCAACTACTGGTCCATTTTTAGCGGCTACTAATTTCACAGATCCGGCAGTTTTTAAAATGTTTGCTTTGCCATTTCCAGCCAAGTCATAATTTATTTCAACTATATCTAAACCCTTTGCCTTTGCTTGAGCGGTTGATAAACCAACTGAAGCCACTTCAGGTTCAGAGTAAGTAACTCTTGGAACTCCATCATAATTAATTGGTTTTGGATTTAATCCGGCAATCTCTTCTGCGACCATTATTCCTTCGGCAAATCCAACATGAGCAAGTTGCAAAGTTGGAATCAAATCGCCAACTGCCCAAACCCCGGGAATGTTAGTTCGACATTTGTCATCGACTAAAACATAACCGCGATCCATTTTTACCCCGACTTGCTCGTAGCCAAGATTTTGAGAAAGTGGACCACGTCCAACTGCAACGAGTAGCACATCCGCTGTGAAATTTTTGCCATCTTCAAGTGTGACTGTTACACCATTTTTAGTTTTGGATACCGATTTAAATTTATTTCCTAATTCAAAATTAATGCCGCGTTTGCGAAATGCTCGCTCTAATTGCTTACTGGAACTCTCATCCTCTAACGCCACTAAGTGAGGCAATCCTTCAATTATGGTGACTTCAGCGCCAAATGATTTCCAAACCGAAGCGAACTCGCAGCCAATTACTCCGCCACCCAGCACAATCACACTCTTAGGCACATAATCAAACTTCATGGCCTCTTCGCTCGTGACAATTTGTTTGCCATCAATTTCTAAGCCAGGCAGTGTTTTTGGGTACGAGCCAGTTGCCAAAATGACATTCTTGCCTTGATATTTTGTTCCATTAACTTCTACGGTATTGGCGGAAACAAGTTTTCCTGCACCTTCCACGTAGGTGATGTTTCTTGACTTAACTAATCCTTGTAATCCTTTATATAACTTTGAAACTACGCCATCTTTATAGGAATTAACCCCCGCCATATCCATTGATTGAAAAGTGGCTTTAACTCCAAAATCATCGGCGTGCCGAGTGTGATCGGCAATTTCGCCAGCATGTAATAAAGCTTTGGTCGGAATGCAACCGCGGTGAAGACAAGTTCCACCTAATTTATCTTTTTCAATTAATACGACTTTAAGACCTAATTGAGCGGCACGTAACGATGCGGCATATCCACCACTTCCGCCACCAAGTACGACCAGATCAAAACCCGAATTGGTATCAGCCACGTTCTAATCCTGCCATGTTTTAACGCCTCTAATTTTTACTTAGAACTTACTTTAATTATGTGAGACAGCCAACTCTGCCAAAGTAATAAGTGAACGGACCGCAATTCCGGTACCGCCAACTGGTGTGTATCCATGTGCAGTTTTCTCATTGTATGCCGGTCCGGCAATATCTAGATGTAACCAAGGAGTTTCAGGTTTAACAAACTCTTTCAAAAATAGTCCAGCCACCAACATTCCACCCATTCGTTCACCGATATTTGCGATATCGGCAGTCGGTGAATCTAATGAGGCGCGCAATTCTTCTGGAAGTGGCATTGGCCAAAACTGTTCACCAGAAATATCTGCAGCCGTTAAAAATAAATCGGAAAAATCTTCATTGTTTGTCATGACTGCACTAGTTCTTGTGCCAAGGGCAACAACTTGTGCGCCCGTTAATGTTGCGACATCGACTAATCCATCTAATCCACCAGATTTTTCCGCAACTTCAGTAGCTTTTACTATTGCGTCAGCTAGTACTAATCGACCTTCTGCATCTGGATTTAAAACTTCAACGGTTTTTCCCCCATAAATTTTTATAACATCACTTGGTCTAGTTGCATTATCAGAGACCATATTTTCAGCAAGCGGCGCCCAAGCATCAATCGCAATCGGTAAATTTAATTTAGCAATAGCAATAGTTGCCGCAACAACTGCTGCTGCACCGCTCATGTCAGATTTCATAGCCTCCATACCTTGGGCAGGTTTAAGGGCTAGTCCACCGGTATCAAAGGTGATTCCTTTACCGACAAATGCATATCGCTTCAAATTAGGATTCGATTTTGAACTCTTTGAGATTTTTGGCTCGTAGCTTAAGTGCAACATTGCCGGCGGATTTGCCGAACCTTTGCCAACGCCAATGATTCCGCCATATCCATTTTTCAATAAATAATCAGATTTGAAAGTTTGCGCTTTTATCGGCAAATCTTTACAGAGTTGAGTGATTCGCAGGCAAAACGATTCTGGCGTCAAATGTGACGGTGGGGTATTAATTAAATCTCGGACCATTGTGGTTTGTTCGAAAATTACCAATGAACGTTTTATTACTTTATTGACTAGCTCTGAATCAGTAAACCTTGAAATTACATTAATTTGTAGCAGTGGCGATTTCTTTTCGGCCGCAACTTTGCTAAAGAAATCCATAAATAAATAAGATCCAAGCAGCGCACCTTCACAGATTGCCGATAAATCGTTGGCAGATTTATGTGGCAGGGCAAAATCTGCTTGTTCTGCGCCAAAGAGAGCTCGAGCAGCGCTGCCGGCGGCGCGTCGAATTGTTTCATTCGTTACCTTTTTGGCATCGCCTAATCCGGTGAAAACTATTAAGGAATTACTTCGTTTCGGATCTACTAACTTGATTACCTCATCATTGGCACCCCGTGCACCGTATTTTTCTAAGGCATCTAGCCAAAATCTTTGGTCGATTTGAACATTGCCACTTTCGATTTTTAGATCCTGACCATCTCTTGATAAACCAACAACTAAGTTATTTGTGGCAATCCGGTTTGAGATACTCAAACTAATAGACAATTTTTCATACTCTTTCTATAGAAGAAGAGATAGGTTATCTTATTGATGACAATGAAAAAAACGCCAGTCTTTGAATGGCACTCAAGTAATTCGGCAAAGATTGCCGACTTCGGTGGCTGGCAGATGCCGATCGAATATCCCAGTGGCGTATTAGCAGAGCATGCTGCGGTACGCAATTTCGTTGGATTATTTGATGTTTCACATTTGGGCAAAATTTCCATCAAAGGTTCAGGTGCATTGCCGTTTTTAAATACGCAATTAACCAATGATTTGAATAAATTAGCCGATGGATTTGCTCAATATAACTTGATTTGTAATACAGATGGCGGCGCAATTGATGACTTAATTGCTTACAAAAACTCAGAGGCAGATTTTCTCTTGATTCCAAATGCGGCAAACTGTGCCAAAGTATTTGAAGTATTAAAACATTCAGCTGTTACTAAATCAGAATTCTCAAATTTAGAAATTAAAAATGAGCATGAGACATACTGTGTATTTGCAGTCCAAGGACCAGCCAGCCAAAAGGTTGTTGAAAGTCTCGGTCCGATTCCAAAACTTGAATTCACACAATTTACTAAGTTCAAATCTTCACAGTATGGTCAATTTGGTGAGTTAATAATCTGCAGAACTGGGTACACCGGTGAATTCGGATATGAGATTTTGGTCGGATGGAATCAGGGACTATCACTTTGGCAGTTTTTAGTTGAGCAAATTAAGAATCAAGGTGGTCTAGTTTGTGGTTTAGGAGCTCGCGATACGTTGCGAACCGAAATGGGATATCCACTACATGGACATGAACTATCCGAACAAATTTCTCCACTTTCCGCCGGTTTGAAATGGGCGGTGAGTTTGAAAAAGAGTGAATTTTTAGGATCAAATGCTTTATTGCGGGAGAGCGAACAAGGTAGTTACAAAAAATTAGTAGGTTTGAAAATTCTAGATCGCGGGATTGCCCGAAATCAGATGCCCGTCTTTGATGAGAAATCAAATTTAATTGGTCAAGTAACCAGCGGAACATTCTCGCCAACTTTAAAGACCGCTATAGCACTAGCACTTATTGATGCCAAAGCCGCAATTGACCTAGAAAAAGTAATGATTGAAGTGCGCGGCAAAATGGTTGGTGCGCAAATCGTCAAACTTCCGTTTGTACCGGCAAAAGTCCGTTCTGGATCTAATTAATTTTTGCTTAATTTAACTGCAAGCGAATTGCAGTTCGCTGTAATGAAGAAATCAATAAATTTCCTGAGAAAAAAATCAATGCCGCGGTCAAAATTGCGCGAGGTACATCCCATGCTAGCGAAGTTGTGAAATGAAAGAACAGGAAATGTTTTAGATTTTCATAGGCACTCTGATTGAGTGAAAATGCAATTTGGGATTGGCTACCAAGAAGCCAAGGCCATAACTGTAAATCCATCAAAAGACCAAATAAAAAACTTGCAAAAATTGAATATGGAATTAGAACTAATCGAACATAATTTAATTTGGTAATTTTCTTAATTAATCCAGCTCCAGCCGTTATCCAGCCTGCGGCCAGCATTTGAAATGGTAGCCATGGTCCAAAACCGCCGATGAATATGCCTGAAACAAGTAGCGCCAGATTTCCAAACAAGAATCCGAATTTTGAACCAAATATAAAACCAACAATTATTAAGAGGAACCAAATTGGTTCGATGCCAACCGCACCTGCCCCTAAAAATCTCATCACGCACGCCAACGCAATCAGCACTCCAAGCAGTGCGACGCGCTTGCTTACTAAATTTGATTTTGCGATTGCTGAATCTGAATCTTTTAAAAAAATTAGAAAAGCTATTGGCAGAATAATGAGACTCCACCACTTTGAGTCTGCCGCGTTGAAAAGTTTTCGAAATTGTTCATTGTGCAAAGTCGGAATTAAGAAGGGCCAAAAAAATGCAAAAACTCCAAGTAGATTCAGGGCAATTAACGGCAGATACCGGTTTCGTAACATAATTTTTAACTTACCTGAGCTTCCAGCACGTCATTTACGGTCAACCACTTCTGATTCGGGAAAAGTTTCGCAACGGTCGGCGCGAATGCCGGTGAACTAGTTAGCAAAGTTCGGACATCTTCATCTGCAATTAATTCGCCATCTGAAATCAACAAAGCTCGGTTTGCTACTTGGGCAATTAATTCCACGTCATGTGATGCAATAAGTGTTAATCCGCCAGCTAATTGATGTGATTTCAATATTTCTACTAATTTACTTTTGGTTTGGTAATCGACTCCGCGGGTGGGTTCATCCAAAATAAGTATTTTTGGATTTGTCGCCAGCACGATTGCCAGCACCAAAATCAATTTTTGTCCCTCAGATAAATCGCGAGGATGTTGATTTGGATTTAGATTTGTTAAAAATTGCGAGGCCAAAGTAAATGTTGTGCCCTCAGTAAGGGCATTTTGTTGATCAACCAATTTACATTCAGCTGCAACAGTTTTACTGATAAGCAGATCAGAAGGTTGTTGCGGAACATATCCAAACACCTTAGTTATTTCATGTGGCTTAATTTCTTTTGGGTCTTTACCAAGAACTTCTACCTTGCCCGAAACTTGCTTACTTAATCCACAGATTGTTTTAAGCAAAGTTGATTTACCAGCGCCATTTCTTCCCAATATTCCAATAGTTTCGCCGCAAAAACCTTGAAAATTAAAATCTGTTAACACCGTTAATGCTTGATACGAAACCGATAAGTTTTCGGTTTTTACTATTAATTCAGGATTGGATTGCGATCGATTTTGCGGATTGATTCTTGATTGCCTTAGGCGACGAGAAAATTTATCAGCGTAATTAGATTCCCACTTACGACGAAACTCTCTTACGGTTGTGGGAAGCTCGGTCATGCCAAAAGATTTTGCCAACTTTATTAACGGCGGATTTAATTCAGATTTTCCAAGGACATTTTGAACATCTCCGGTGGTAACACTGCCATCGCCATTTACTTGAATGACTCGATCAACAAACTGAATTACTCGCTCTAATCGATGTTCGGTGATTATTACCGTTAAACCCAAATCTGAAACCAGGCGATTTATGATTGCCAAAATTTCTTCAGCGGCTAGGGGATCTAGTGCACTAGTTGGCTCATCTAGTAATAACATTTTTGGTTGCATCGCAAGTGCGCAAGCAAGGGCAACCCGTTGCTGTTCACCGCCGGAAAGTGCGTGCAACTTACGATTTCTTATCTTTTCTAAACCAAGTAAATCAATTACTTCATTTAATCGTTGTTTGATTTGTGCACTTGGTACTTCATTTAATTCGAGTGTAAATACGATTTCAGATTCAACATCATCGGTGATAAAACTATTGATCGGATTTTGCCCAACTATTCCGATTAATTTAGAGAGTGCTCCGGGCTTTAAAGTGGCAGTAGATATTCCTTCAATCAAAATCTCGCCCGACAAAATACCGGCGGTATGGTGCGGAATCAACCCGTTTACTAACTTGATGAAACTGCTTTTGCCGGCTCCGGTTAAGCCTATGACCAACACTAACTCACCTGGTTCAACTCTAAAATTCAAGTTTTCCAAAATTGTGCGCTGCGAGTTTGGGTAAATTAATGAAACATTATTGAATTCAATCATTTGGCACTTCTTGCAATTTGATTTTTAGATCTGTCAGATTCAGTATTTATGTCTAATGCCAAAAGATTATTAATAAAATTTTGATTGCTTTGCCAGATGAAGAAGGTTGAAAATATTGAAATCAAAACTGCACTGATAAAAATTAAGTTTAGGGTTAGGTCTGTCATGCTTAGCAAAAGTAAAAACATCGCTGCTGCAAGTATTGACAGTTCAGATAAACCCATCTTGATGGCTTTGAAAGTGGTTGGATTTTGATGATAGCCAAACCCTTTTGATTCAAGGTTTGCCGCTAAATCGATGGCTCGATCGAGACTTTCTTCGATTACGGGAGCAGCAATACTTTGCCAATTTCTAAAGCCAACTCTTTTAATGCCGCGCATTCTTTGCGCAATTTTTATGCGCTGAATTGAAATAATCAATTGCGGAATCAGAGATAGTGCAATCAGCATGGCGGTGCCAATTGAGCGAAACCTGCGTATGAAAATTCGAATTAGTTGGTTGACTGAGGTGACAGAGGTTGCAAATGCAAATGTCAGCAGGACTGCGCTAAATTTTATGATTTCAATGCCAACCAGTTGTAAACGCTCGAGGCTAACGGCACCGCCAATCGTTATTCCAGCCAACCAATTCGGCAGTGGCAAATTTGGCAAAGTGAACAAAATGTTGCCACTTTGTGGAACGCCAATGATTATTCCAAAAATAAGTCGAATGACGGCTGCAAATAATGCAAAATAAATTGCAATTTGAATGGGATTGGGTTGGTCACTCAGACTTCGGCTTTTTCCTTGTCTAAATCTAAAAAAACTAATAAAAATAATGGTTGAAATTATTAGAATCGACAAAGTCGTGGATCGAGATTGCAGAATTGCTAATGCAAATGCCCAAGCCCAGATTGCAATTGGGTGAATCATTTACTGCGTTTTTGCCGACGAATCGCCAAAGCTAAGCCAGTTGCAATTGCGATGCCAGAGACTGCAGCTAAAACTGAAATTACTTCTTGGTTGGTTTCCAGACGTTCACCCATCTTTTCATTTTCATTATTTTCTGCATTTGCTTCAGAAGTCGCCGTCGATAAATTCAAATTAACTTCAGGGCTACATTCAGTTTTTGGATAACCATTAAATGCACAAATTAAGCCAGATTTGTCGGTTCTGACATTGACTGCACTATTTAGAACATCAAGTCCAGTCGATTGTGGCTTAACTAAAACACATTTACTCAAATTAGCTGGAACCGATTCACCATCCGGAGCAATCTCTTTTTTCCCAAAATCAATTACCAAAGCCACTCGAATTTGATTATTTGGCTTGGTTACTCCATTACAAATTGAATTGAAATCTGCGGCGATATTCGGCTGTGCTGCCGGAATGTCATTTGTACTAAATGAAAATGCCCAACCTTCTACCGCACCATCTGCGAGTTTGGTGGTTGGACCAGTCATCGCCGCAATCCATTGTGTTGTCGAAGGTGCGGCTTGAAAGTAACCCCAATATCTGTAGCCAGTTTCGGCATTTGCAGAAGAGGAGAGTGATGTGACTTGTAATAATTGAATGGTAAATAGAAAAAAGAGAGTAAATAATTTAGGTGCGAGCTTCATGCATTCCTTTCCCTGCTTTCGCGACAGGTTTATTGGATTGAGTTCTAGAGCGTTTCTAGAGTTGTCAAGTAAGCGAGTTATTGAGCAATTGACTGATTTGGTAGCCCGACTTTTAAAGTGTTTGCTTTAATCACGGTTGCGCGACAGCGTCGGAATTACACCGACTTCCCCCGACCAATCAAAGTGTTGATCTCAAAACTAAGTCTTCAATATTTAATTGTTATACCGTTGTTATGTAATGGTTACTACATTTTTAAACTTTGCGTTGCTGAACTATCTACCAATGTCGTAGATTTATCAACCCAACACGCATCATCTAGCACTCAAGCGAATAGAGAATAAAACATGAATCATCGTCGACTCGGCAAAAGTGGAATGTATATCTCTGAGATTACCTACGGGAACTGGATTACTCATGGATCCCAAGTCGAGGCTGAGACCGCGATCAAATGTGTGAAAGCAGCGCTTGATGTTGGAATCACCACATTTGATACCGCAGATGTTTATGCCGGCACAAGAGCCGAAGCGGTTTTAGGGAAGGCATTAAAAGGAGTTCGCCGAGAATCGATTGAACTTTTCACAAAAGTTTATTGGCCCACCGGTCCAGGTAAAAATGACCGCGGTTTATCACGCAAACACATTATGGAATCGGTACACGCCTCACTTAAGCGATTGAAAACCGATTATGTTGATCTTTATCAACTGCACCGTTTTGATTACGAGACACCAGTCGAAGAATCATTAACCGCATTTGACGATCTAATTCGTCAAGGAAAAGTTTTATACATCGGATTCTCAGAATGGAATGCCAATCAGATCTCAAATGGATTACAAATTCAAAAACAACGCGGCTTTGATCAATTTGTTTCGAGTCAGCCACAGTATTCGATGCTTTGGCGGGTTATTGAAAAAGAGGTAATCCCGGTTTGCGAATCAAATGGAATCGGTCAAATTGTTTGGTCTCCGATTGCCCAAGGTGTTTTAAGTGGTAAGTATCAAGCTGGCAAAAAACCGCCAAAAAAATCTCGGGCAACTGACAAAAAAGGTGGCGCGGAGATGATTTCTCGATTCATGCGAGATGATCTGTTGCGAGCGGTTGAAAATTTAAAACCGATTGCTAAAAAACTTGATCTAACCATGGCGCAATTGGCGATTGCCTGGGTGCTACAAAATCCAAATGTTTCCAGTGCAATTATCGGTGCGACCCGACCAGATCAAATTAAAGAGAATGTGAAGGCAACTGGAGTGAAAATTCCGGCAGAAGTTATGCTTGAAATTGATCAGGTAATTGGTTCATTTGCCGAGAAAGATCCAGCTAAAACCATTTCGCCGAGGCCGCGCGCTTAATCGATTACGTTATCGCCGGGCTTTCGTTGTGGGGCAGGGGCTCGCAATCTTCGCATTTGGGTTGATCGCAACCACGCGTATAGTCCTAAGCCACGGGTTGGCTCATTTGGAAAACGTTCGCGAACTAATTTTTTAATCTTCAAAGATAAAAAGAAGCCATCGATTCCAGAGTAAATAATCGAAGAATAAATCATGGCAATGGAAAGGACCTGAATTTGTTTAACTGGGATTGCCGACATAAACAACACAATAATTATCAGAACCAAAAAGTATTCGCCGATTGAACGTCTGGCGTCAACATAATTTCTTACAAATCTGCGGGCCGGACCTTTGTCACGTGCCGGTAACGCATTTTCATCACCGCGCATATACGCGGCTCGAGCGGCCAGCCGGCGAGATTTATTAATTTCGCGAAGCCGTTTCTTATCCGCCCTACTGGCGCCGGGGGATAGCGCAGAAATATTGCGCGCCGCTTGCGCATCTTTGCGTTTTGGAGTTGGCCGATCTTTTTTAATCGGTTTCTTATCGGCAGATTTATCGGCGGTCATGGGCGTAAGAGTAGTTTAATTCGAAAAGTGAATCGCATTTATCTATCAAATACTATTTTAAATCGTTGGTTATGCAGGTAGCGCCAACATTTGATCTAACGCTGCTCTTGCGTACCTCTTAGTTTCTGAATCCACTTTGATTTGATTCACGACCTGACCTTTAACCAGTGATTCCATAGCCCAGACTAAGTGTGGTAAATCGATGCGGTTCATGGTTGAGCAGTAGCAAACGGTTTTATCAAGAAACACTATTTGTTTGTCGGGATTATTTTGCGCAAGTCTTTGCACCAGATTTAATTCGGTTCCGATAGCCCAGATTGAACCTGATGGTGAATCAGTAACGGTTTTAATTATCATCTCGGTGGAACCAACTACATCGGCATTTTTTACGACTTCATGCTGACATTCTGGGTGGACCAAAACCTGCACACCTTTTAGCCTTGCTCTGACATCGGTGATGTTTTGTAATGAAAATCTGCCATGCACCGAACAATGACCCCGCCACAAAATCACTTTGGCTTTGCGAATTTGATCATCAGTCAATCCACCAGCAGGTTGCCAAGGATTCCAAACCACGCAATCTTCTAGGGTTAACCCAAGTTTAAGCACGGCAGTATTACGACCTAAATGTTGATCGGGGAGAAACAAAACTTTTTCTTTTCCACCATTTGAACTTTCAAAAGCCCAGTGCATCGCTCGAGCGGCATTTGAAGATGTACAAACCGTGCCACCATTTTTTCCAGTAAATGATTTAATCGCAGCACTGGAATTCATATATGTAATTGGAACAGTTTTATTTGCCACACCTAGTTTTTCTAAATATTTCCAACACTCATTAACTTGATTGGCAGTTGCCATATCGGCCATTGAACAACCGGCCGCTAAATCTGGCAGTATCACTTTTTGATTTTCGCTGGTGAGAATGTCGGCACTTTCGGCCATGAAGTGAACCCCAGCAAAAATAATGTGCTCTACCGAGGATTGCGCCGCGGCGGCCTGAGCTAATTTGAAGGAATCTCCGGTGATATCGGCAAAGTCGATTACTTCATTTCGTTGATAGTGATGGCCTAGCACCAATGCGCTTTGACCTAATGTTGCTTTTGCGGCTTTAGCTCGATTAACTAATTGCGGATCACTTGGGGCGGGCAGTTCCCCATCGCATGAGACACCTCGTTCGCTGGCAAGGTCTTTGGCTTTTCCCATGAGAAGCAAATCGGTAAGAGACATATGTCGATTCTCCCACTTTTTGGCAGGTTTCACCTGTTCTTCGATTTGAGCGGACTAGAATTAGAGTTCATAATTTGTAGGTAGATTAAAGATATAGAGTAGATAAAGTAGATAACGTAGATAACTTAGAGAATTGACAGGAGTTCAAATAAAGATGAGCACTGAAACCACACCGGCAACTTCCACAGCAAGCCAGTCAACATCCGGCGTACTTTTAACTGATGTTGCAGCGGAAAAAGTGGCGGCGTTACTAGCGCAAGAAGGTCGCGATGATTTATCACTGCGAATTGCGGTTCAGCCTGGTGGCTGCTCGGGACTTCGTTACCAACTCTATTTTGATGATCGCGCACTTGATGGCGATACCACCACTGAATTTGGCACAAAGAAAGTTAAAGTCGTTACCGACAAGATGAGCACTCCGTATCTAATGGGTGCGACTATCGATTTCGTTGACACGATTTCAAAACAAGGTTTCACAATTGATAATCCAAATGCACAAGGAACTTGTGCCTGCGGAGATTCTTTTAATTGAGTTTAAATAAATTCAATTTACTTTGCTTAACAACCCGATTCTTAATTCGATTTAACTAACTTCGGTAAACAGATGATTATCGCCGTCGCAGGCTCGGTCGGTGGCGATCACATCATGAACTTCAACGGTAAGTTCACCGATTCGCTGGTCGCTGGTTCACTTCAAAAAGTCTCACTTTCATTTCTAGTCGATTCATTAGAAATTAGAAGAGGCGGTTGTGGGGCAAACATTGCTTTCGGAATGGGCGCGCTGGGATTGAACCCGATTTTGATTGCAGCGGTTGGGAAAGACTGGGTTGATTACGAAGCCTGGCTAAATCGTCACGGTGTAAATACCGATCATGTCTTGGTTTCAAAAACTGCGCACACTGCGACATTTACGGTCACGACGGATCAAGATTTGAATCAGATTGCATCTTTTTATCCAGGTGCCATGAGTGAAGCCCGAAATATTGAACTTTCACCGATAATTAAAAACACCGGGAAATTTGATTTACTGGTTATTTCACCAGATGACCCAGAGGCAATGATGCGACATTCTCAAGTCGCCCGAGATTTGCAAATTCCAGTAGCGGCAGATCCGTCACAACAGTTGGCACGTATGAGTGGTAGCGAAATCGAGCAGTTAGTAAGAGGCGCAAAATATTTATTCTTAAATGAGTATGAATTAGCTCTGGCATTACAAAAAACTGGCTGGAGTGATCAAGAATTATTTGAACGGGTGCAAGTAAGAGTCGTGACATTGGGATCTAATGGTGCGCGCGTGGAAGAACATGGACAACCAACTATCAATGTGCCAGTTCCCAAAGAAAAATCGAAACAAGATCCAACCGGGGTAGGGGATAACTTCCGTTCTGGATTTATTGCTGGATTAGCCTGGGGATTAAATCATGAGCGTTGCGCGCAACTGGGATCGATGTTGGCAACTTATTGCATCGAAACCACTGGAACTCAAGAGTATCGATTTACCAAATCAGAATTTATTGCTCGGTTCGAATCTGCGTATGGAAAGTCGGCAGCGCAAGAGATTGAACCGCACTTAAATGTACGGATTTAATTTTTTAAAGAGTTCGTCTTAGTAATAATCGCATCTGCAAGTTGTTTGATGTCAGCAGATGTGTGCTCTGGCTTAAAAGTAATTCTAATGTTTCCAGTGGTTTCAAATCCCATTGCGGCAAGTACATGACTTGGTCTTAAGTCGGCCGATTTGCAGGCCGAGCCTGAGTCAATGTCGATTCCGGATTCGGCTAACTCATTCTTAAGTTGTTCGCCATCGATTCCCGGAATAATCAAACTGAGATACTTAAACTGACGATTTTCTAGGTCGCTAGCAATTTGTAAATTCGAAATCGAACCTTGCAATGTCTTAATAAATTGTGTGCTTAGAACTTTGGCATTTTCACGAGCTTTATTTAATTCTTTCGCATAATTTTCCAGCGCCACCGCACTGGCAATCATCAATGGAATCGAGAAGGTTTTGGGAGAACGAATGGCATCGATGTGCGCCAGCGGGTATTTCCAATTGTTTGATTTCTTGATTACCAAAATTCCCAGGCCGGAAGGACCTGTCCAAGCAGTTGAATCAAAGAGCGCAACCTCGTAATCTTTAGGAATATCAGTATCTATTCCACTTGTGGTGCAATCTAAGAATGTGCGATAGCCAGCGGGTTGCTCAGCTTGAAAATTACCGGTCTCACCATTTGCAACCTGCCAAATCAACACTTCAGGTTTTGATTGACCAATTTTTATTTGTCCGTTCTTATCAACCGGCAAAATTTCAACTTCATGTCCAGATCTAGAAAGTTCGCGACAAATTGCGTGCACTGGTTGTCGATCGATTTGGGAATGGGCAATCTTGCATTTTTCTGAAATCATTCCAGCGATTCCCAATTGAAATCCCAAATCTGGTTCACCTAAAAATTCCAGCTGAGAAATATCAACATTTAAATGTTCTGCGAAAGTGGCTTTTGCTTTACCTAACAAAATTGATAATTCCCGACTGGCACGGTGCACTTTTGCTGGATCTGCCCAACCTTTTGCAAAAAGTTCACCAATCAATGATTTTGCCGCCGGATGCAGGGGCGTTTCTTGGGTGAATCCGGTTGTGAGCGGAACCATAAGCCCTCGATTTCAACTTATAAGAAATGACATTCGCGCTACAGATATTCTTAACCTGTGAGCATGAAATCTGTTCGTAGAGCGCTTAGCCTACTTCTCACTGGTTCATCTCTTCTATTTCTCTCTGCATGTAGCGAGGTATCCGGATTCGGATATGAAAAAGGAATTACCAGCGTTAATGATCACTCATTATCTCTTTGGCAAGGCGCCTGGATTGCAGCAGCCGTGGTTGGGGCAATCACATTAATTCTGATTATTTGGCCGGCAATTTTCCATCGCCGAAAAGAAGGCAAGCCAGAGTTTCCAAAACAGTTTCAATACAACATTCCGATTGAAGTTGTTTACACAATTGTTCCTTTGCTCATTGTGTCGGTGCTGTTTTATTTCACCGCGGTTAAGCAAAGCGCGATCACAAAACTCTCACCCGATGCACAAGTGGCTCACACTATTGAAGTAAAGGGAATTCAATGGTCATGGCAATTTACTTATCCAGAAGCTGGCACAGGTCCCAATGCCACCGTCACGGGCACACCGGAAAAATGGCCAACTTTGTACCTGCCACAAGGGCAGTCGGTGCGTTTGAACTTCACTTCAAATGATGTAGTTCACGGTTTTTATGTGCCAAAGTTCATGTACCAAATTCAAACCATTCCTGGCGTAACTAACCGCGTAGAATTTATTCCGAAGAAACTTGGTACATATGAAGGAGTCTGCAATATTTTGTGCGGAACATCCCACACTTATATGAGATTCCAAGTCAAAGTCGTAACTAACGAGCAATACCAAAGTTATATCGACTCTTTGAAAGGGAATGTGGCATGACGACATACGCGCAACCGCCCAAGGTAATGACCGCGCCGCGCCCTCTGCCAACAAACAAGGGAAAAATTTTTGTTAATTGGGTTTCAACTACCGATCATAAAAAAATCGGATACTTATATCTGATCACATCATTCATTTGGTTTTTGATCGCCGGAGTAATGGCGCTATTTATGCGAGCCGAGCTAACCCGCCCCGGATTACAGTTCATGAGTACCGAGCAGTACAACCAACTTTTTACAATGCACGGCACGATCATGTTGTTGATGTTTGCAACTCCATTGTTTGTTGGTTTTGCAAATGTGATCATGCCATTACAAATCGGTGCTGCTGATGTGGCTTTCCCAAGAATGAATATGTTGTCATATTGGCTTTATTTATTTGGTGGAATTATCGCGGCCGCCGGATTTTTCACTCCAAGTGGCGCAGCATCTTTTGGCTGGACCGCATATGCACCGCTATCTCGTTCGCAATTCTCTCCCGGAATCGGCGCAGATCTTTGGATTATTGGTTTAGCGATTGGTGGACTTGGAACAATTTTAGGTGGCGTAAATTTCATCACCACAATTTTTACAATGCGTGCACCCGGTATGACTATGTTTCGTATGTCGATTTTTACCTGGAACGTTTTACTAACATCAATTCTGATTTTGCTTGCATTCCCACCGCTTGCCGCCGCTTTACTTGGTTTAGAGGCAGATCGTTTGTTTGGTTCTCATATTTTTGATCCGGCAAATGGTGGCGCAATGTTGTGGCAGCATTTATTTTGGTTCTTTGGCCACCCCGAGGTTTACATATTGGCGCTGCCATTTTTTGGAATCGCTACTGAAATATTGCCAGTTTTTAGCCGTAAACCAATATTTGGTTACAAAGGTTTAATTGCCGCAACAATTGGTATCGCCGCATTATCAGTTGCAGTTTGGGCACACCACATGTTTGCCAGCGGACAGGTGTTGTTGCCGTTCTTCTCGTTCATGACATTTTTAATTGGTGTACCAACTGGAGTGAAATTCTTTAATTGGATTGGCACAATGTGGCGGGGATCAATCACACTAGATACTCCAATGGTTTTCGTGATTGGTTTCTTGATTACCTTCTTATTAGGTGGCTTAACTGGAATTATTTTGGCTAGTCCACCACTTGATTTCGCAGTATCTGCTTCATATTTTGTGGTAGCTCACTTTCATTACGTTCTCTTTGGCACTGTTGTATTTGCGATGTTTGCTGGATTTTATTTCTGGTGGCCAAAAATGACTGGCTACTTGTTGAATGAAAGATTAGGAAAAGTTCATTTCTGGACGCTATTTGTTGGCTTTCATACCACTTTCTTGATTCAACACTGGTTGGGAATCAAAGGTTTTCCAAGACGTTACGCTGATTATTTAGCATCTGATGGATTCACCGGCATGAACATGGTTTCTACTATTGGTTCGGTTTTGCTTGCGCTTTCGATGATTCCATTTTTTATAAATGTTTGGATATCTAGAAACACACCAAAAGTCACAGTTGATGATCCTTGGGGTTATGGCTCATCACTGGAATGGGCAACTTCATGTCCACCACCTAGACATAACTTCACTTCAATGCCAAGAATTCGAAGCGAACGTCCCGCTTTTGATTTGCACCATCCCCACATGGCGGCAAAGACCGAGCATTAGCATTATGAATAAATTTAAAATAGTAAGAAATTTGGTGAATAAGAAGTGAAGGCTGGTTGGCGATTATTTGTTGGTCTGGCGCTGTTCTATTTAATAATGACCATCATCTATTGGCAGGTTGGCGGCGAAGCAGTTGGAATTACTGCAATCGCACTAAGTGCGGGACTGGCGATAATTATTGGTTTTTATTTTTGGTTCACAGATCGCAGATCTGGTGGGGTGCTACCAGAAGATAATTTAGAGGGAGAAATTGCTGACTCAGCCGGTGAGATTGGTTTTTTCTCACCTCACTCATGGTGGCCTTTGCCAGTCGCGCT
>CALMJB010000139.1 GCA_937864205.1 uncultured Actinomycetes bacterium
TTAGTTGAATTAATCGAATGTGATTCCTCATCTAAAGATTGCGGATTCCCAATCACACCTGGAATTAATCGCGCGATTGCCTCAATCATCACCATTGCAGCGACCTCACCACCACCTAAAACATAATCTCCGATTGAAATCTCATGAACCTTCACATTTGGCTGATTTTGATAAAAGTATGTAACGCGCGAATCAATTCCTTCATACCGACCACAAGCAAAAATAATGTGCGCAGAATTAGCAAATTGTTGCGCCATTTTTTGATTAAATTTTCGCCCGGCAGGCGTAAGAATAACCAGATCGGTAGTACCTGTTTCATTTTGTAAAATTGAATCAATCGCTTCGCCCCATGGCACCGCCGACATCACCATTCCGGCACCACCACCATATGGCGTGTCATCAACTGACTTATGGTTGTCACTAGTGAATTTGCGCAAATCATGAGTTTGAATACTCACCAATGATTTTTCTTGCGCTTTACCCAGCAATGAAAGTTTTAACGGATTTAAATAATCGGGAAAGATCGTAATAACGTCAATTCTCATCAGATATTTTCCGCTTCATCTGGAAACAAACCCAAAGGTGGATCAAGTTTTATGGTCTTATCGCTGAGATTTATCTCTTTAATTATTGCTTTCACCATGGGAACTAAAACGGTTTGCTTGCCAGAATTAACCTGCAATAAATCTTGACCGGGATTTTTTGTTAACCCGATAACTTTTCCAAGGAAAGTACCGTTTAGGCTCTTTACCTGGCAATCTAATAATTGTTGAAGGTGATATTCATCTTGAGCATTATCGGTAATATCAATCTCGGCAAAAATTGTTTGATTTCGCAATTTCTCAATCTCATTCCGATCATTGATGCCAACAAAGCCAATAAGCCAAGTTCCGCTATGGAATTTGATACTGCTGACTTCAAGGTCAGTTCCATTTGAAAGTTTAATTTTTGTCCCGCTCGCAAAACGATTTTCTGGATCATCGGTCCAGGCTTCTACAGTGGCTTCACCTTTAATGCCATGTGCCTTGCCGATTCGACCAATTTCTAGCAACACGGCAAATTAATTAACGTACTTCGTCCGCCTCGATTAAATCTACGCGAACTGATTCACCTGCAAGTGCGCTCACAACGGTACGAAGTGCACGCGCAGTTCGACCATTGCGACCAATAACTTTGCCAATATCTTCTGGATTTACTCTAACTTCCAATGTGGTGCCACGACGATGGTTCTTTTCTGAAATCTCAACATCGTCGGGATTATCAACAATCCCTTTAACTAGATGTTCTAATGCTTCATCAATCATTTTTATGAAGATGCTTCGTTTGATTCTGCGCTCGGTTGAGTTTCAGTCTCAGATTTTTGTTCTGTTGGAGTTGAAGCTTCGGCAGAAACTTCACTGACTGGGGCTTCACTTGCTGAAACTTGTTCAGTTGATTCGGCAGTGGTTTCAGCTGGAGCAGATTTTGCTGCCAATTTTTCCGCGGCTTTTTTCTTCAAAGTAGTAGCGCCATCTTTTGGTTCGTTCATGGCTTCTTTTACTGCAGCTTCATATGCGGTTCGTTTCTCCGCCCGAGCCGGAACAGATTTCAAAGTTCCCTCAGTACCAGGCAACTTATTTGCCTTTTGGTAATCACCGGTAATTTTTAACAAAGCACTTACAGCCTCAGTTGGTTGTGCACCAACACCTAACCAATATTGAATTCGATCAGAATTAACTTCGATTAAAGATGGATCTGATGCCGGTGAATAACGACCAACTTCTTCGATCTGCTTTGAATTTCTGGCAGAGCGTGAGTCTGCAATAACAATACGAAAGTGCGGGGTTCGGATTTTTCCGAGCCGCATCAATTTAATCTTTACCGACACTTTTCTCCTTCAACGTGAAAGCGGTATTTTGCCATTGCCCTCCGTAATACCCAAATTCACCCGAATTCAACCTCGAATTGCACAGCAATTTAAGTGAAATTGCACCCTTGAATTACAGGTTCTCTTCCAGCGCTCGCTTCGCTGGATTTCCCGATCGAGATTTTTTCCGCTTGTTAGCAACGGTATTTGAGTTAATTTGCGGAGCATTCATATTTAGACCGGCTGGAAAATTATTTGGTAATCCTGGCAAGTTTTTGGAAATTAGATTTTGTTTGCCCGGATTGTTTTTCATTTGCTTCATCATCTTTTGCGCTTGAGAGAATCGATCAATTAATCGATTGATTTCACTCACTGCTCGACCACTTCCCTTTGCAATTCTTGCCCGCCTTGAGCCATTAAGTATTTCGGGATTTTCTCGCTCCGCCGGCGTCATTGATTCAATAATCGCTCTAGTTCGCACAAGTTCCGCATCATCTAATCCTGATACCTGCTGTTGCATTTTGGGATTCATTCCCGGAATTAACCCCATGAGTTTTGAGATTGAACCCATATTTTTCATTGCACCTAATTGAGCCAAGAAATCTGTCAAAGTGAAATCTGCGCCAGAGACAAATTTCTCAGTTAACTTTTCGGTTAAATCTTGTGGCACCGCCGCAGCGGTTTTTTCGGCCAAGGTTGCGATATCGCCTTTACCCAATATGCGAGAAGCGATTCGATCGGGGTAGAAATATTCGATGTCACTAGTTTTTTCACCAACCGCAGAGAAAATAATTGGTTTACCAGTTTTTGATACAACTGAAAGGGCCGCACCACCCTTTGCATCACCATCTAATTTGGTGAGCACGACGGCATCGAAACCAACCTGCGCATGAAAATTCTGGGCGACATCAGCGGCAGATTGACCAAGCATCGCATCCAGCACGAAAAATGATTCAGTTGGATTTATTTCCTTCTTAATCAAAATCAGTTCATTTATTAATGCGGCATCAATGCCAAGTCGACCGGCGGTATCGACGATTACAAAGTTATGCAATTTTTCTCTAGCGAAATTAATAGAATCTCTGGCGACTAATACCGGATTGCCAACTCCATTTCCAGCAGCAGGTGCAAACACCGGCACATTTACCTGTTCACCGACAATTTTTAACTGATCAACCGCATTTGGCCTGGCTAAATCTGCCGCTACTAAAAGCGGAGTGTTTCCAGAAGATTTAAGGTGTAACGCTAGTTTGCCGGCGAATGAGGTTTTACCGCTGCCTTGCAAACCCATAAGCAAAATAATGGTTGGTGGTTTTTTGGCAAACTGCATTCGCCGTTGATTGCCACCGAGAATTTGAATTAATTCTTGATTTACTATTTCAAATACGCTCGCGTAAGGATTAATTGATTTCTTGAGTAATTCAAGTTGATTTACCGCTTTGCGGTAAACCGCGCTGCCAAAGTCATCTGCGACATTAACTGATACATCGGAATCGATTAAAGCTGCGGTAATTTCCGCCTGAATATTTCTTAATTCGGTTTCATTAATTTGGCCACGTAGGCCAGAGAAAACTTTAGTAAATCTCTGGCCCAGTGATTCAAACATGTTGCAAGTTTATCTGGGCATAAAACTAACTTTTTATGCCGGTATTAATTGCGATAAATTTACAAATTAAATAGCCGCTTCGCCGGACTCTCCGGTGCGAACTCGCACCACATCATCAACTTCGGTGACCCAAACCTTGCCATCGCCGATGTTTCCAGATTGCGCCGCCGAAACGATTATCTGCTTAACCTTGTCTACGCTTTTACTTGCAACTAACACTTCTAAGCGAATTTTGGGAATGAATTCCACTTTGTAAGTTGCACCGCGATATACCTCGGAAAGCCCTTTCTGTCTGCCAAATCCTTTAGCTTCTGAAACAGTCATTCCGGTAATTCCGGCTTCGATTAGAGCCTCTTTTACCTCATCTAATTTTTGCGGTTTGATGATTGCGGTAATAAGTTTCATGAACTAAAACCTCCTCGCGAACTAGAAGTTAATTCGTATGCAGTTTCGGCATGTTGATCATAATCAATTCCAGCCACTTCAGCATCTGCCTGTACGCGGAAGCCAATTGTCTTATTGATTATGAAACCAATTATTAAAGTGGCAATGAATGAGTACGCCATAACAAAGAACGCACCGAAGGCTTGTATACCAAGTAATTTAGTTCCGCCACCATAAAAGATTCCATCTAAACCAATCGAATTTACCGCTTTACTTCCAAATAATCCGATTGATAGACATCCCCAAAGTCCAGCGACTAAGTGCACGCCCACCACATCAAGTGAATCATCCAAATTGAATGCAAACTTTAAACCGACTGCGAATGCACACAAACCACCGGCGATGAATCCAATTGCAATTGCACCAATCGGTGAAACAAATGCACAGGCTGGAGTAATTGCCACTAATCCAGAAACCGCACCAGATGCAATTCCCAAACTAGTTGGTTTACCAACACGAATTCGTTCGATAAATATCCAGCCAAGTGCAGCTGCCGCAGTTGCCACTTGAGTATTTATCAAAGCCAACGAAGCAATTGCATTTGCACCTAACGCAGATCCAGCGTTGAAACCAAACCATCCAAACCAAAGTAAGGCAGCGCCTAATAAAACTAGTGGTAACGAATGTGGTCGCATCGAATCTCGGCGCCAACCAACTCTTTTACCAAGCACTATTGCTAGCGCTAACCCAGCAGCACCGGCATTGATGTGCACCGCGGTACCACCGGCAAAATCTTCAACACCACGCGCAGCTAAGAAACCGGCACCAGTGACAACATCGCCAACTTTATTTCCAAAGGCAAATACCCAGTGAGCGACTGGGAAATAAACAAGAGTTGTCCAGATTGCTACAAAAATCGCCCAAGCGGAAAATTTTGTGCGATCTGCAATTGAGCCAGAAATTAATGCTGGTGTAATGATGGCAAACATCAATTGGAATGCTGCAAATGCCAAAAGTGGAATTGGATAAACGCCACCGTTATTTGTGAAATCAGATACTGACTTCTCTAAGTTTGAATATGAAAATGCACCATACCAAGGCGATGCTCCTTCATGACCAAACGCCAATTTAAATCCGAATAAAACCCATAACACGCTAACTATTCCGATGGTCACCATCGACATCATCATCATGTTCAGGACACTCTTTGTTCTAACCATTCCGCCGTAGAACAAAGCCAATCCGGGAGTCATCAATAGAACTAGTGCGGCACTTGCCAGCACCCATGCGGTATCCCCTGAATTTAAAACTACTTCAGTCACACCTGCCTCCAAATTTTTTTATTTTTTCTCTCCACGCTGAGATGGGGCAAGAATGACTAAATCTGGTTACAAAGTGAGTTTTTAAATGTTAAATCCCAGTAACAAATAAGCCGGTTTTGTTAAATCTTGTGGGGTTGAAGCTCCTTTTACGGACGAAATTTCAATCTTCCAGCAGGCGACTTATATAACGATCGACACTAAAGGGTTCAAGGTCGGTGGCTGATTCCCCAGTGCTAATGAACTTAATTGGAATCTTAAGTTCGTTCTCAATCGCCAGAGCAATGCCACCTTTACCTTGGCCATCCATTTTTGTCAGCACTAACCCGGTGACCTTAACCTTTTCTTGAAACAACTTTGCCTGAGCTAAACCGTTTTGTCCGGTGGATCCATCGATTACTAACAAAACTTCATTTACCGGCGTTAACTTATTTATGGTTCGCAAAATCTTCTCAAGTTCTGCAACTAAATCGGAATTAGTATGTAATCGACCAGCGGTATCAACGATTAAGAAGTGATTGCTTGTGTCGCCATATTTACTTTGCACATCTTTTACCGCTGAATAAGCGACCGCCGCGGGATCGGCATTATCTGCTCCCGATATGAAATTTAAACTAAGTCGTTCTGACCAAGTCTTAAGTTGGGAAACTGCCGCGGCGCGAAAAGTATCGCAGGCTGCCATATGGATGTTGGCATTCAAAACTTTAGAGGTAATCAAAAAGTTGGCAAGTTTTGCTGAAAATGTAGTTTTACCAGATCCATTGACCCCAACGATTACATAACTAGTTAATCCGGCAGAGTTTTTGCTTAATTCTCGATTTGAAGTAAGCATGAATCCAGCAAGAACTGAACGAATTGCAGTTGTCACATCTTGGTTTGAAATTGCTTTACTTTTTTCAATGATCTGTCGACTTAGTGCGATTCCCAGATCCGATTTAAGTAATTGCTGTTCAATTTCGATAAATTCCGCAGAATCATTTGCACGATTTCTTAGCGCGGAAATTAATCTTGTGAATAACGCCATCTGCGCTTTACCTGATTTTCTTAATTGCGCAAAGAATTAAGCGAGCGCATCAACTTCTTTTAACCGTTGCGAAATTACCTCGCTGACACCATCTCCGCGCATAGTTACGCCATACAGAGCATCGGCAATTTCCATGGTGCGCTTTTGGTGCGTGATGATTATCAATTGAGATTTCTCGCGCAGCTCTTCAAACACACCTAGTAATCGGCCAAGGTTTGCATCATCTAATGCCGCCTCAACCTCATCCATAATGTAAAACGGACTTGGTCTTGCTTTAAAGATTGCAATCAACATTGCCACTGCAACCAATGACCGTTCGCCACCTGAAAGTAATGAAAGACGTTTGATGCGTTTGCCTGGTGGTCTGGCTTCTACATCCACTCCACTTGTTAAAAGATCGCCTGGGTTGGTCAAAATTAATCGACCATCTCCGCCTGGAAATAATCTGGCAAATATCTGTTCAAATTCTCGGGCGGTATCTTCATAAGCCTCTTTGAAAATCTGTTCAACTTTTTCATCTACCTCTTTGATGATTTCTAGCAAATCTTTTTTGGTTTTCTTTAAGTCTTCTAATTGCTCTGCCAAATAACGAAGTCGTTCCTCTAATGCGGAATACTCTTCTAGCGCCAACGGATTAATTTTGCCAAGCATTACTAACGATTTTTCCGCCTGAGCCAATCGTTTTTCTTGTAGATCGCGTCGATACGGAACCAAATCTCCTGGCACAAATTCGCCTTGTTCATTTTCATAAATTGTTGGCACATCGTTTTGCGGGCCGTATTCATTTAATAATGTGGTGACATCAACACCTAACTCTTCCATCGCTTTTTGCTCAAGTTGTTCAATCCGCATGCGATGTTCAGCTCTGGCTAGTTCATCTTTGTGAACGCTCGAAGTTAACTTCTCAAGCTCTGCCGATAAATCACGAGAGGTAACTCGGATACTTAGAGTTTCGCTGTCGCGATCTGAGCGATTTTTTTCAAGTCGTTCCCGTTCATTAGCCGCTTTCGCAATCGATGCCTCGATCTGAATCAATGCTTCATAAGCGGTATCGGCTGCTGCTTGCGCAATCTGTGCCGCAACTGCCCGTTGTTGCCTGCGGGTAACTGAGTTACTCATGGCTGCCCGTTCAGTTTTTGCCGCTTCTAACAAGCCGTTAATTCGAGTATTAAGTGCGGTGATGCGCTCTTCTATTGTGCGCAGGTTTAGTCGCGCATCTACCTCTTTTGATCTAGCGCTAGAGACTTGTAAGCGTAAATCCTCTAATTTAGTTAAATCTGGATTTGTTGGTACCTGGTGTGATTGGAATTGCGCAATTGCCGCCGCCAAATCTCGATCATCGATAGTACGTTGTGAGGTGGCTTGTTCAATGGCATTAGCAAGACGATCTAATTCACCTTGTGCGCTTTTTACATTTTGACCAGAGATTGCAATTTGTTCGGCAAATCCGCTCATTGCTGCATCGGATTCATTGATTCGGGCCAGTACCTCTTGATAACTCTGTTCTAGATTATTTCTCACATCAGTTGCAGTATTTATTTCAAATTTGATGCGATCGCACTCGGCTGCGCAGGTGGTTGCCTCGGTTTGGGCAACTTGATACAGCTTAGAAATCTGTTGGCGCAAATCATCATTTAAAACGCTTCTAACTAATTCTTGTATCTCTTGAATTGCGGCAAGTCGACCAAGTGAACCAGCTCGCAATTTTTCAGCCGCTTGTAATTTATTTTGTAATTCCCGTAAATCATTTTCGGCGCTATTTAATTTTGCTTTTGCATTTTCAAACGCGGCATCTAGACCTGGTTCAGCTGCGGTCGCGCCGGCAATTTTTGTTTCGATTAGTGAAAACTCGGTTTGGAACTTTCTTAATCGAATTGAAACTTCATCCTTAGCAGCATTCAATCTGGAAATCTCGCCATTGGTTGCATCGATTCGTGCTTTCAAACCATTTATGTGACCTTCTTGTCGAGCTGTTCCTTCGCGTTGATCTGCAATTGCGCGCAGTGCCGCAGATACCAGATTTTCTTCCATCGCTAATTGATCTTCAATTGCATTTAGTGCAGAGGTTGAAATATTTAATTGTTCTAGTGCAACTTGCTTTGCCGATGACAGAGAATCTTGTTCTTGCTTTAGAGAAGCTGCTTCTGCTTCTAAACTTTCTGGATCGCGAGTTGAGATTCGAGATTCATCAGCCTCTTCAGTAAGTAAGCGAGCTCGTTCACTGGCTAAATTTTGAATGCCTTTTAATTGTTCCCGTAATGCGGTTAGTCGATAATAATTTTCTTGGGCGCTGCTAAGCAATGGATTCTCAATTGTGGCAAGTTGATCAAGTTCTATTTCACGATTTCTAAGAGTTTCAATCTCACTTTCTACCGATTGTTTTCTAGAACGCAGAGCGGTTTCATCCGCCTCTTCTGCCGAGAAATTACGTTTCATATTGGTTAAATCATCAGCAAGTAATCTCAATTTGGCATCACGTAAATCTGATTGAATAAAAGATGCCTTACGCGCAACTTCTGCTTGTTTCCCAAGTGGTCGCAATTGCCTGCGCAATTCCACAGTTAAATCTTGAATTCTGGCCAGATTTGTTTGCATCGAATCCAATTTGCGAATTGCTTTCTCTTTGCGCTTGCGATGTTTTAAAATTCCAGCTGCTTCTTCAATAAATGCGCGACGTTCTTCCGGGTTTGCCAGCAAAATTGCATCTAACCTGCCTTGACCAACGATTACATGCATCTCGCGACCGATTCCACTGTCGCTAAGTAATTCTTGAATATCTAGCAAGCGGGTGTTTTCACCATTTAATAAGTACTCGCTTGTGCCATTTCTAAACAGCACACGAGTGATTGTTACTTCGGTGAAATCGATTGGCAACGCACCATCAGTGTTATCAATCGTTACCGAAACTTCCGCCCGACCTAATGGAGCACGACCAGTTGTTCCAGCAAAGATGACATCTTCCATCTTTCCACCGCGCAGAGATTTAGCGCCTTGCTCACCCATAACCCAAGAGATCGCATCAACCACATTTGATTTACCCGAACCATTTGGACCGACCACGCAGGTGATGCCAGGTTCAAAGTTGAGGCTAGTTGATGAGGCAAATGACTTGAATCCCTTCAAGTTAATGCTCTTTAGAAACATGAGAAAAACCTATCGCTTGGGGTTGTTAGTTCCCCGAATCAACGTTGGCATTTTGGGCAAAAATGTGAGTGCCGGTTTGCAAATGCGATTTTTTTGATTTTTGTGCGACATCGAACACATGCCAGACCATCGCGACCATAAACCCTCAACCTGCGCTCAAAATAACCGCTCTCCCCATTCACATTTCGATATTGGGTATCAAAACTTGTCCCGCCCGCTTTCAATGCCGCCGACATCACCGCTTTTGTCGCGGCCAATATTTTTTGTAGCTCTTTTTCACTTAATTTATTTGTCAGTTTTGTGGGTTTGATCTTGGCTTTCCATAGTGCTTCGTCGGCATAAATATTTCCCACTCCGCTCATAATCTCTTGATTTAAGAGAGCGGTCTTTATTTGAATTCTGCGTCGTCGATAGTTTTCAATTACCGCTTGGGCATTAAATCTTGAATCAAATTGATCTGGCGCAATATGTAGGGCAGAGGTGGGAATGCCATCATGTAATTGCTCAACCGAAAGCCAACCAAAGGTTCGCTGATCTAAAAATCGCAAAGAAATAGGTGAACTCGTCGCAGTTTTGAGTTCAAATAAGCCGCGCAAATGTTTCTGTCGCGGATCTTTCACTGGTTGAACATAAAACTGCCCACTCATACCTAAGTGCGCGACCAGAGCAAAAGGTCGATTCAATTCAAACCACATGTACTTGCCACGACGTCTAACTTCAATAATTTGCGCGCCGATAACGGCATCAAGATTATGTTCGGTGCGCGGATTCATCGTTCTCGGGTGAAACTTTTGCGCCGATTTGATCTTTTTACCGCGGATTTTGCTGGAAAGTTGCGCCCTTACAGTTTCAACTTCTGGTAACTCTGGCATGAATCTTGTTTAAATGTATTTAAATTCTAGTTAATTAATTTTATGGATTGAATTTCTCAAGTTCTTTTAATGCTAATTTGGCTGCCTCTTGTTCGGCTTCGCGTTTACTTTTTCCATATCCTGGTTCGTACATTTTGCCATTGATCAAAGCTTTCGCGACAAAATCTTTATCGTGATCTGGTCCAGATTGAGTAATCTCATAATCTAATTTGCCCAGACCCAATTTTGAGCTCAGCTCTTGCAACGAGGTCTTCGGGTCGACAATAGTTCCTTGGGTTTGTACTAAATCAATCTGTTGTGTAAACCAACTAGCAACTATTTTTGCAGTTGGCTGATATCCAAATTGAAGATATATCGCACCAACCAATGCTTCCAGCGAATCAGAGAGAATGGAATTTTTTTCTCGACCGTGCGTTGTTTCTTCGCCTTTACCGATTCGAAGATATTGTCCAAGCTCAAGACTGCGCGCAATTTCCGCAAGTGCTTTCATGTTCACAACACCAGAACGAAGTGGTGAAAGTTTGCTTTCGGCTAAATCTGGAAATTTTTGATAGAGCTCTTCGGTAACAACTAATCCCAGAACTGAATCACCTAAAAACTCTAAACGTTCATTGGTTGGCAATCCGCCAGATTCGTATGCAAATGATCGATGTGTAAAAGCTAATTCAAGTAATTTGGGATCAACTTCGATTCCCAACTTTGCCGTTAGGCGAGAGTACAGATCAGACCTCTAGAACTTGGCGCTTGTTGTAAGTTCCGCAATTAGGACAAGCAATGTGTTGCAATTTTGGTTGGCCGCATTGCGAGCATGATGCTAAATCAGCAGCAGTTGTCTTCCACATGCTTCTGCGCATACGAGTTCTGGCTCGTGACTTCTTTCGCTTTGGGACCGGCATAACAACCTCACAAATTAAATTTATTTAAATTTATACAACGACGAGTGCCTAAGTATCTAATAACTAAGTAGATTTGTAAAAATTAGGGAAATTCTTCAACTTATCCCAGCGCGAATCGGTTTCAGCATGGCTGTGATCTGCGGGAAGTTGTGAAAGTTTCTCACCACATCCGGTGCACAGTCCAAGACAATTTGGATCGCAAAGCGGGTTAATTGGCATATTCAAAATAACCGCATCGCGGATTGGTAACTCTAAATCAATCTCATCGCCATCCATAACAAAGACTTCATCATCTGCATCATCTTCAAGATCATCAAGATCGGAATCCAACTTTTGTTCACTTCGCTTGTTATTTTTTTGGTTTTTTTGCACTGATTCATATCTGAATAATTCAGTAAACCTTTCGGAAATCGGCCAGTCGATTCCAGTTAAACAGCGGATGCACTCACCGGTGGCATCAGCTTTTATGCTTCCGCTAGCTAAAACCCCTTCCGATACCGATTCGATGGCAAGTTCTACCTCGATAAGTGAATTAGATGGAATCCGCAAACAATCGATCCCGATTGGTTCTGGCGACTTTAACGAAAGCGAATACTCTTTGCGCTCACCAGGTCGGTGCGGTAAATCATGAGTATTGAAAAGAAAAACAGATCGTGGCATTTGCGATCCATTTAATCTTTCAGATCCTTTAATGCGTGTTTAGTATCAATACCGCCTAATTGATCTCGACCACGACTTATTACATCTAAAGTTTTATTCAACACTACTTCTAGCGAAGCCAATCGAGAATCGATGTAAGAATCAATCTCATCTCGCTCCCGCTTGCTTTCGGAATTTGCATCGGAAAGTATTTTTTGAGCCTCTTTACGAGCCGCCGCCACTATCGCAGTCTGAGAAACTTGATCAGCAACTTCTTCTCTGGCATGTTCAATAATCTTGTCTGCGCTACTTCTTGCATCTTCTAAAATTTTTTCTTTATCTTTCACAATCTGCATAGCCTTTGTTAAATCGGTTGGAAATGATTTTTTAACTTTGTTAAGCAGATCAAGCATTTCACCTCGATGGACAACACAGGATGCGGAAAGCGGAACCGAGCGTGCCTCTGCCACCGCCGAAATTGCTGCTTCAATATTATCTACTGCATCCATTTTTGCTCCCGACTCGTCACTAGATAAATATTTAAATCTTGTGCTCTTATTTTACTTTCTTACTAACCCGTTCAGTTAATGCAGGCAATATTTGCTTGGGCACGTACGAAGAGACATCTCCACCGTAACTGGCGATTTCTTTAATGACAGATGATGATAAAAATGAATGATTTGGAGCGGTCGACATAAATAATGTTTCGATGCCTTTTAGTTGATAATTTATTTGACTCATTTGTAATTCGTAGTCGAAATCTGAGACTGCTCGCAAGCCTTTTGCGATAATTGAAATATTTTTAGCTTGGCAGTAATCCACTAATAATCCTGACCAAGAATCAACTTTCACATTCTTAAAATTCTGACAAACCTCAGAAATCATCGTTATACGTTCATCAACAGTGAATAGCGAACTTTTTGTCTGGTTTACCAGTACCGCAACAGTCACCTCATCAAATATCTTGCTGGCTCTGGAAATAATGTCTAGGTGTCCATTTGTAATTGGATCAAATGAGCCAGGACAAACCGCTTTTTTCATTAGGCCACGCTAGCACTTGAAGTTGAAACTAGATTAGTCGAGCGAAGAAAAAGCGACCACGACCATAACTTCTCTCTTTAAAAACCTCATACTGCTTCGGCCAAATTAACTCTTCCCACTTGTCATCACGTTCGACAATTACTTCACCACTTTTTTTGAGCAAATTTTTACTAATGATAATTTTCAATAAATCAATTATGTATTCATTTTCTAATTCATATGGTGGATCTATAAAAATTACATCGTACTCTTTTGGCGTTTCCAAAGATTCTAAAAAATCTTTAGCACTTTGCTTATGGATGTTGAATTTTCCAGTTGCGCCACTTTGTTTAACAAGTTCATAATTTTTTAAACAGCATTCAACGGCTGCCTGATTCTTATCAGTAGCATCAACTTCGGTAGCGCCCCGTGATATAGCTTCTAATCCAATTGCGCCAGAGCCAGCAAAGAGATCGAGCAACTTAACACCTGCAAATGCGCCAAAACTTGAAGTTAATGCAGAAAAAATTCCTTCGCGCGCTCGATCAGATGTTGGCCGGGTGACATTTGCCGGTTCACCCAACCTTCGGCCTTTGGCAGTTCCAGAAATTATTCTCATAAATCAAATCACATTTTCTCTAGAAACTGTGCCGATTGTTCCTGCTCAATTCTTTCAATCTCATTTGATAAATCTGGATATTTTTTCAAGGTTGAATCATCTGCCAAAATCGCTTCAGCAAACTCTGCTGCTTTCAAGATGATTGATTCATCCCGCAAAACTCTAAGTAATCGCAACTGCGATCTTCCACCTGATTGAGCAGCGCCTAAAATATCGCCTTCTTTACGTTGTTCCAGATCCAACCTTGCTAATTCAAATCCGTCGTTGGTGCTTGCAACTGCGGACAATCTTTGAATTGCAGGTGAATCTGCAGTTGCATTTGTGACCAGCAAACACAACCCACCTTTTTCACCACGTCCAACTCTTCCCCGTAATTGATGCAATTGTGAAACTCCAAACCGATCTGCATCCATTATCACCATCATTGTTGCATTTGGCACGTCAACACCAACTTCTATAACAGTTGTAGTAATTAATACCGAAATTTCACCACTTGCAAATTTATTCATCGTGGCTTCTTTTTCTTCTGGACTCAAACGGCCATGTAATACCGCCATTTTCAACCCTTTTAATTCTTTATCAGCTAACTTTGGAGCTAATTCTGAGATTGAAAAAACTGGTTGATCATCTAAGAACTCTTCACCAAGTAACGCCGCCGCTAATAATTGAGTTGGCTTTAATTTTCCTTTTGGATTTTCAATTCGCGCTACAACAATGTAGACCTGATTTCCTTTTTCAACCTCTTCCCGAACTCGTTGCCAAGCTCTATCTAAATAATGTGGTTTTTGATCTAGCGCAACCAAGTGAGTTTCGATTTCAATTCTGCCTTTAGGCAATTGCCGCAGAGTAGAAAGGTCAAGATCTCCGAACACAGTCATTGCCACAGTACGCGGAATCGGTGTCGCCGTCATAACCAAAACATGCGGTGGGTATTTAGCTTTCAATCGCAATGCATCTCGTTGCTCAACTCCGAATCGATGTTGTTCATCAATAACAAGTAAACCTAAATCAGCGAATTCAACGCCATCGCCAATTAATGCATGTGTGCCAATCACCAAATCAATCTCGCCATTCTTGATTTGATTACGAATGTCTCGCTTTCGATTTGTCGGCAACGAACCAGTTAACAATGCGATTCGCAGTGACTCATCGCCAATGCTTAAAGTGAAATCGGTAAAAAGATTATGAATAGTTCGAAAATGTTGCTGCGCCAGAACTTCAGTTGGGGCCAGCAGCGCTGTTTGTGCACCAGAATCAATCACCGAAAGCATCGCCCGTAAGGCAAGTACGGTTTTTCCAGAACCAACCTCGCCTTGAATCAATCTATGCATTGGAATAGTTGCAGACAGATCCTTATTTATTTGTTCAATAATTTCTTTTTGCCCGTCGGTGTAATCAAACGGTAATCGCTCATCAAATTTGCTAACTAAGTTTGCTGAATTCGGCAATCTTGCTTTAGTGGCGACTCGCTTCAATTGCGCACGCCGCTTTTTTAGAAGCAGTTGCAATAAGAAAGCTTCGTTAAACGCCAATCGCAATCTGGCTCGTTCTGACTTTTCAAGATCATCAGGCACATGAATCTGTGTAAAAGCATTAGAAAGATCTGGAAAATCTAATTCCTGCAAAATTTGCAGCGGTATCGGATCGTTGATTGCACCTATAGCATTCAGCGCTAATTCAATGCATTTGGCAATTTTCCAAGAAGGCAATTTTCCACTCGCTGGATAAACCGGAAGATATTTTCCGGCAAAATTTGCAACCTCGGTATCAACATCTTTTCCTTCACTAATCAATTGATAATCTGGGTGAGATAGTTGTAACTTGCCTTTATAGCTGCCAACTTTTCCGGCAAATAATCCAGTTTTTCCAGCAATTAAATTCTTTTCCCGCCACGCTTGATTGAAAAATGTTAAATGTAATTTTGAAATTCCGTCTGTAACAGTGACATCAAGAATATTTTTTGCGCCAGTTCGATGAAGATGAACTTTTGCAATCTGAGCCAAAATAGTCACTTCTTCACCTTGTTGAAGCGAAGCGATTTCGGTTAGCTCGCCACGCATTACATATCTGCGTGGATAATGGTGAAGTAGTTGTTCTACAGTTACATATCCAAAAATTTCTTTGAAAACTTTTGCAGTTTTCTCACCGATTACATTGGCGAGTTTGGAATCGATTGAGATTGCCACAGAGCAAGTTTGACTTATTTCCTATTCGATTTCGCGAATTCAATACCTTTCAGGTAACCTCTCCCGCATGGCAGCAGTATGCGAGTTATGTAATAAAGGTCCAGGTTTTGGAAATAATGTGTCGCACTCAAAGCGCCACACCCGCAGACGCTGGAATCCAAACATTCAAAAGATCCGCACCTTCATAAACGGTAAATCTGAGCGTCGCAATATCTGTGCAGCCTGCCTCAAGGCTGGCAAAGCGGTTCGCTAATCTCTTATTTCTTTAATTTCTTTAAAAATTCTCTCTAAATTAGATTTAACAAAGCAAATCCTAGAAATGTTTGAATCCACCTTCGCTTTGACGCTTGCCATCAAGTAACACCTGATTTTCACCATCAAAACTTTTGACTTTTCCGATAATAAAGATTGAATCTGAGACTTTTTCATTTTGTAATTTAGTCAAATTTTCTTCACTGATTGTGCCAATAAATAAGTGGTCTTCACCGCCTTGCAAAATCAATTCCAGACCAATTTCACCGTATAACTTGGCTAATTCATTAAACTCATCAAATCCGGGAAGTTTGGCAAGTGATTTCGAATCCAAAGTCATCGTCACGCCAGAATTTGTAGCAATACTAGCCAGATCCATAACTAAGCCATCGCTGATATCTGTTAACGAGTTTATATAAGGAAATAATTTGGACGGCGAAACCAAGTATGGATTTAAATGTGCAAGTACTGGTCCATTATTCTGTAATAGATCGGAAATCTTTTGAGTTGCACCTTTATCAGCCGGAGTTTGCTGAAGGATAGAAAGCCCAAGAGCTGACCAGCCGGTTAATCCAGTGACAAAAATGTAATCATTTACTTCAGCGCCGCTGCGCAAAATCGGAGTTTCTACTTGGCCAATCGCGCTAATGCTTAAAACCAAATTAGCAGATCTAGTTATATCTCCCCCAATAACATGAACTGAAAATCTATCGGCCACACTTTTAATACCCAGTGCTAGTTCGCGCACCGATTCCAATTTCGTATCTACCGGTAGACCGGCGCTAACTAACAAATACTTTGGTTGCGCTCCCATCGCGAATATATCTGCAATATTTGCAGTTGCAGTTTTTGCACCGATTTGGAATTTACTGGACCATTCGTTTTTAAAATGAACACCTTCAATAGCCATATCTGCCGATGCGACTACATTTTGTTTCATTTGTGTTACGACCGCAGCGTCATCTCCGATTCCAACCAGTAACTCTGTTGAGGGTTTGAAAATTTCCGCAAGCGCAGAGATGAACTCTTGCTCTTTGTTCATTTAATTCCCCTCGCACCAATTGCATTCACTGGGCTAGGCTACGCTCAGAACTTATGCAGCGTTGCGAAAGTTTTAAAGCTTTATAAAAGGAGAAATGATGTCAGTCCAGGCTTACATACTCATTCAAACTGAAGTCGGAAAAGCTGCCTCTGTAGCAAAAAGTATTTCTGCAATTCCCGGAGTAACAATCGCAGAAGGTGTCACCGGTCCATACGATGTAATCATGCGTGCCGAGTCACCAAGCATGGAAGATCTGGGAAGAACAGTGCTTGCTAAAGTTCAAGCGGTACCAGGAATAACTAGAACTTTAACCTGCCCAGTAACTCACCTTTAATTAATTTAATTATCGTTTTAGATTGCTAAGTTAAATCCGCAGACATCTGCAGATTTTTTGTTCAACCTAAAAGTAGTTTGGTGATTAATTCTGAATAATTAATTCCAGCATCTTGCATTAATTTTGGATAAACCGAAGTTGGGGTAAAGCCAGGCATAGTATTTATTTCATTAATAAAAATTTCGCCCTTATCTGAATAGAAGAAATCGATTCGAGCCAACCCGGCGCAATCAGCAGCTTGAAAGGCGCGCAGCGCGAGAGATTTGATTTCGGTTCGAGCAGAATCAGGAATTTCTGCTGGCACTATCAATTCCATTGAATCATCCAAATACTTTGCCTCAAAATCATAAAATTCATATTTGTCGGCAAGTTTTATTTGCCCTGGATTTGAAACAAAATATTTTCCGCCACTTTGCAAAATCGCGCATTCAACTTCGGTTGCCGTTATTGCTTGTTCAATCAATACTTTCTGGTCATACTTTTGCGCTTCGATTATGGCAGGCTTCAATTGCGATTCGGTTTTAACTTTAATGGTGCCGCGACTAGATCCACCGCGGGCTGGTTTAACAAATAATGGAAAGTTTAAATTTGATGGCAACTCCACATCGGTAGTTGTTGTCACAATGCCAGGCACAACTTTAATTCCGTGGGCGGCAAAAATAGGTTTCGCAAAAGACTTGTCCATGCAGACTGCGCTGGCTAGAACTTTTGAACCGACATAAGGAAGCGCCCACATTTCAAACAAACCTTGAATCGTGCCATCTTCACCAAACGGACCATGCAAAATCGGAAAAGCGATATCAATTTTTAAATTTTTACCATTTACAAAAGCCCCATCTCGATTCCAACTAACTTGATTGCTGGCATCTGCACTATCTGCTACTTCAGGCAACTTTGCATTTGTTCCACGTCCAGAAATGGCGAAATCTGTCTCCGTTGGTAATAATCGCCAACTTCCACTTTTGGTTATGCCAATTAAAATTGGATTAAATTTAGTTTTATCAATTGCTTTGATCACTGAGCCTGCGCTGATGCAAGATATTTCATGCTCACTACTTACGCCGCCACAAATAATCGCTACATTTTTCATATATATATCTATGTTCTATCTATGTTTTATCTATGCTTTTGAAGAAATGTCTGTCGGTGTGACAACTTCGGCTTTAATACTTACCTCCATCAAACGCTTGAATGCCTCTTTTGGAAGCACCGCGCCGGAAACGACATCTGCCACCGCTTCAATAATTGGCACTTCAACGCCAACTCGGTGAGCAAGTTCCAATAGTGCGCCGGCGCTGTAAACGCCCTCTACGGTTTTCTGACTTTGTGCTTTTGCCTTATTAATCGAGCCAGATTTTCCCAGCACTTCACCGAAAGATCGATTTCGCGAAAGTGGCGATTGGCAACTTGCCACCATGTCGCCAATTCCAGCTAGTCCTAAGAAAGTTAATGGATCTGCCCCATACGCGCCACCAAATCTTGCCACCTCACTTAAACCACGCGTGATCATCAAGCCTTGCGTATTTTCGCCATATTCCATTCCTACTGCCATACCAACCGCTAAAGCGATAACACTTTTTGCAGAACCGGCAAATTCACAACCAACTAAGTCTTGTGATGGATAAATCCGAAAGTAATTTGTAGCAAAAATCTGGGACATTAAATCGGTCAATTTTGGATTATCAGCGGCAACTACCGCGCCGGCTGGTTGGCGAGTAATTAATTCGGAAGCCAAATTTGGTCCGGTAATCAAACCTAATAATGAACGATCTATGCCGATTACTTCGGCAACTACTTCAGTCATTCTCGCTTGTGTAGTTACTTCAATTCCCTTTAATGTGCTTATAACTGGTCGATTTTTAGGAAAAAAAGATTTCCACTCTTCCAGATTTGATCTAAGGGTTTGGGCTGGAATTGCCAGCACAATAACTTCGGCAAATTCAAATGCAACTTTTATATCAGTGGTGGCCTTCAATTCTTTTGGTAAATCTATTCCTTTCAAGAATCGCCGATTTGAATGACGACGATTAATTTCCTTAACAACTTTTTTATTGCGGCCCCAAATCATCACCTGTTGACCAGCGTCAATCATTACTTGCGCAAGCGTGGTTCCCCAAGCACCAGATCCGATAACGGCAACTTTTTTCATGATGGTTTCAAATTCTTTTTGAAATTTCCAATTCTTGGCAAATCTGATTTTTTCGGATCAAATCTAGTTTGCGGCGGAGTACCAGTTCGCATAGTTTGCAATAATTCCGTAATTTTACTCATCACAAATTCGGTAGCTTCTTCTAATGCTTGCGGTTCATTTTCTCGGCCATACCATTTTGATAATTCAAAAGGTTCTCCGGCTGTTACAAAAACTTTACGGCGCGGAAATAACTTAATTTTTTTGCTATACGGCGGAATTATTTCTTGAGCGCCCCATTGTGCGCATGGTGTGATTTTAGTTTTGGTAATTATTGCTAGCCGAGCCACGCCAGTTTTTCCTTTCATCGGCCACATTTCACTATCTCGGGTCAAAGTTCCTTCGGGATACACACCAAGACAATGTCCGGCTTTTAGAAAAGCCACCGCATGATGTAAGGATCGATTCGCATCTGAAGTTTCTCGCTCAACTGGAATTTGCCCGGCGCCTTTTAATACCTGTCCAACAATTGGAATTTTAAAAAGTGAAGCTTTTCCTAGATATCGCGGCGCTCGGCCATTTTTATATAGGAAATGCGTGAAAGTAAGTGGGTCCAAATATGAAATGTGATTGCAAACCGCAATCATTCCTCCGCTTTTCGGGATGTTATCGCCGCCTCGCCAAACCTTTTTAGAAATCAAATTAAGAATCGGAATCAGAATTGATGCTCCAAATTTGAAGTAAAAATTTGAACCGAGTGGTTTGCCGCGCGGAGGTTTGTATGAAATTTCAACTGTTTGCCCCACAGGACAATTCTATTAGAGTAAATTGGCGTAAAAATGTGTGAAATTTACGCACATTTCTGCATTTTTCCCAATTTACGGGTTTACAAGTTCACTTATGACTGATTATTTAAATTTATTTTTGAATCTATATTTATTTTTTAAATACATTATGAAATAAAAAAATTGGGGCAGATTTTATTCTGCCCCAATTTAAATCTAGAAAATATCGACTAGCGACGTTTTCTTCCGCGGCTAACCGCTTTCTTTACAACTTTTACAGATGTAACTTTTGCTGGCGGAGTTGGTGCTGGTCCGAGTTTGCGCGAACCTGCAATTACTTCCTTCAATGCCTTTGCCGGAAGGAATCTAACCTTCTTGCTGGCTTTGATCTGGATAGTCTCACCAGTGAATGGGTTACGGCCCATGCGAGCCTTACGATCCACTTTCTTGAACTTTCCAAAATCATTTACTGTTACATCTTCGCCTTTGGAAATGTTGCGAACAATCGCATCAAATACAACCTCGACTGCGCGAGCAGCCTCTTTCTTGTTGCCGCCGAATTGTGGCGCCAAGTAGGCAATGAACTGTCCCTTGTTCATTAGCTCCTCTTTCAACTTTTCCGTTAAAAATTAAGCATTTTGCTTAACCTGAATGAAAATCTACGCAGAAAGATAAATAAAATCGCTGATTTTTGCGGTGTGTCGCGAAATTTCAACAATAAACCTAAGAAAAAACCTTGAAAAATATTGGTTTTATAACAATTTGCATAATTATTTTTTTAAAAAAAATTGCAAAACTCTAAACCTTTAATTTAGGGTTTTTAAAATGCAGATCAAGATTTAACTGGAATTGTCTGAGGTTTAAAACCTTGCCGACTCTTTTCGAAATTTTCAACTTTATCAATCTTGGTGAACGTTAAGCCAATGTCATCAAGGCCTTCCATCAAGCGCCATCTGGTGTAGTCATCAATTTCAAAATTAAGTTTGCGTTGATTACCTGTTGCATCTTTAAATTCCACATTGCGGCTATTTAAATCTACTGTTATTTGTGTAGTCGAATCCTTTTCAATCGCCAACCAAATATCTTCGATTTCATTTTGTGCAAGTATGACCGTCAGCAAACCAGCTTTTTGAGAATTTCCCCGGAAAATATCGGCAAACCGGCTAGATAACACCACTTTAAATCCATAATTTTGTAATGCCCAAACAGCATGTTCTCTTGATGAACCAGTTCCAAAATCTGGTCCGGCTACCAAAATTGTGGCACCTTGATATTTACTTTGATTTAATTCAAAATTTGGATCACTTCGCCAGGCTGCAAATAATCCATCTTCAAATCCACTCTTTGTGATTCGCTTCAAGTAAACAGCTGGAATGATTTGATCGGTATCAACATTGCTGCGCCGCAGCGGAATCGCGGTTCCGCTATGGGCTATGAATTTATCCATAAGTCTCTCGTTTAGATTTCTTATAAATCCGCTGGCGAAGCCAACGTTCCTTTGATTGCGGTGGCAGCAGCTACTAATGGACTGACTAAATGTGTGCGTCCACCTTTACCCTGCCGACCTTCAAAATTTCGATTTGAAGTGGAGGCGGCACGCTCCCCTGGTTTTAACTGATCTGGATTCATCCCCAAACACATTGAACATCCAGCGCTTCGCCATTGCGCGCCAGCCTGCAAAAATACTTGATCTAATCCCTCTTGTTCTGCTTGTACGCGAACTCGTGCAGAGCCGGGAACAACCAACATCGTAATTGCTGGATTAATTTTCTTTCCTTTAAGAATAGCGGCGGCCGATCGCAAATCTTCAATGCGACCATTTGTGCAGGAACCAAGAAATACCGTATCGACTTTAATTTGTTTCAGCGGTGTTCCCGGTTTTAAATCCATATATTGCAATGCACGTTCTGCCGCACTGATTTCAACTGGATCTTTAAATGATTTTGGATCTGGCACAACCGAATTTAATGGTAATCCTTGTCCAGGATTTGTACCCCAAGTGACAAACGGTTCTAGCTCGTCAGCATTTATGAAAACTTCTTGATCAAATTTGGCATCTGCATCAGTCTGCAGGTTTTGCCAATATGCCAAAGCTTTTTCCCAATCAGCACCGGTAGGTGCATGTGGTCGATTTTTAACATATGTAAAAGTTGTTTCATCCGGTGCAATTAATCCAGCGCGTGCACCGGCTTCAATCGACATATTGCAAATTGTCATTCGAGCTTCCATTGAAAGAGCACGAATTGCGCTGCCCCGATACTCCAAAATAAATCCTTGGCCACCGCCGGTACCAATTTTTGCAATCACTGCCAAAATAATGTCTTTACTTGTTACCCCTGGTTTTAATTTTCCTTCCACATTTATCGCCATAGTTTTGGGACGTTTCAATGGCAAAGTTTGGGTAGCCAAAACATGTTCGACTTCGCTGGTGCCGATTCCAAATGCCAAAGCGCCAAATGCACCATGGGTTGAGGTATGGGAATCTCCGCAGACAATTGTCATTCCCGGTTGGGTTAAACCTAATTGTGGTCCGACCACGTGAACGATGCCTTGTTCAACATCACCAAGCGAATGAATTCGCACTCCAAATTCTGCACAATTTTTTCGCAACGTCTCAACCTGTAATGCCGATACTGGGTCAGCAATTGGTTTATCTATATTTAAAGTTGGAACATTGTGATCTTCAGTTGCAATCGTTAGATCTGGTCTGCGCACTTTTCGATTTGCCATTCGCAAACCATCAAAGGCTTGTGGGCTAGTTACTTCGTGAATCAAATGCAGATCGATATAAAGTAAATCTGGTTCACCTTGTGCAGATGTAACAACATGATCGGCCCAGATTTTCTCGGCCAATGTCTTGCCCATGATTCCTCCGAAAAACTTGCTTCTCAAATTATGAGATGGCATTATCAGATTGTGGACAAAAAGAATAGCGGAGTCGGCGTAATCGATAAAGCGGTGCGCATTCTGAACGCATTGGAATCAGGCCCAAAATCACTGGCACAACTTGTGACCGATACCAAAATTGCTCGACCAACTGCGCATAGATTGGCAGTCGCGCTAGAACACCATCGATTTGCCGCTCGCGATTTCACCGGGAAATTCATTTTAGGACCAAGATTTTCCGAGCTTTCTGCATCAGTTGGCGAAGATAAGTTGTTATCAGTTGCTAATCCGATATTGCAACAACTGCGAGATAAAACTGGTGAAAGCGCTCAGTTATATCGCCGGCATGGCAATCAACGTATTTGTGTCGCGTCAGCAGAGCGAATGAGTGGTTTGCGAGATTCCGTTCCAGTCGGCACGGTGTTAACAATGCAAGCCGGATCAGCAGCACAAATTCTGTTGGCTTGGGAGGAAGCGGATCGTTTGCACTCAGCCCTTTTCAATGCAAAGTTTGATGCCACTTTATTAAGTGCGGTTCGCCGTCGCGGATGGGCACAATCAGTTGGCGAGCGAGAAGCAGGAGTCGCTTCAGTATCTGCCCCAATTAAAGGCGCAGCGGGCAAAGTCGTTGCCGCAATAAGTATTTCTGGTCCGATCGAGAGATTAGGAAGACAACCCGGCAGATTGCACTCCGCTGCGGTTGTTGCCGCCGCTGAAAAATTAAGT
>CALMJB010000140.1 GCA_937864205.1 uncultured Actinomycetes bacterium
GGAGCAGCGTTTTACGGCCCCAAAATTTCTGTACAGGCAAAAGATGCGATCGGCAGAACTTGGCAGATGTCTACGATTCAAGTCGATTTTCAATTGCCACCCAGATTTAATCTTGAATTCACCGATAAAGATGGCACAAAACAACAACCGGTAATGATCCATCGCGCCTTATTCGGATCAATTGAAAGATTTTTCGGTGTATTAACCGAACATTACGCCGGAGCTTTTCCGCCATGGCTGGCGCCAGTTCAAGTCAGAGCCATTCCAGTTGCAGATACATACAATGATTATTTAAGCGAAGTAGTTAAACAGATGCGGGCTGCTGGTATACGGGCGGAACTAGATTCCTCAGATGATCGAATGCAGAAAAAAGTTCGAAATGCACAAGTGGAAAAAATTCCGTACATGATCATCGCCGGCGAGGAAGATAAAGGCAAAGGCGCGATTTCATTTAGATATCGCAATGGTGAACAAAAAAATGGCGTTGCCATTAAAGATGCAATTGATGAAATTCTAAAAACTATAAAAAATAGAGCCCAAATTTAAGTATCAATGACTGAAAACATCACAGGTGGGGTCGGCATGCCAGATGGCTGGCAACGACTTTGGGCTCCGCACCGATTAAGTTATTTAGAGGGCGAGAATCGACCGGCTACATCCGATGAAAGCAAAGAGGATGGCTGTCCGTTTTGCAGAATTCCAAAACTTTCCGATGAAGAGGGATTAATAGTCGCGCGGGGTAACGAGGTTTATTTGGTTATGAATTTATATCCGTATAACGCTGGCCATGTATTAACCTGCACATATCGCCATGTTGCCGATCTAACTGACTTAAGCGAAAGCGAAAAAAAAGAAATGTTTGATTTCACTTCTCACGCAATGAAGGTATTGCGAAAGGTGAGTCGAGCAAATGGATTTAATATTGGAATAAATCAAGGTGCGGTGTCTGGCGCCGGCGTAGCTGGTCACATACATCAGCATTTGATTCCAAGATGGGCCGGAGATGCCAATTTCATGCCGCTCATTGGTAAAACTAAAGTTCTACCGCAACTACTAAATGAAACCCGAGATCAATTAGCTAAGGCTTGGCACCAAGTCTAAGAATCTCTTTAGCTCCAAAAATCCAAGATTGTTTTTTGCTTCAACGGGTATAGCAAGACAATCGATTCCATTTGTGAAATTGCTCCACTCCGAATCAAGCCGTTCCATTAAATCTTCGCGAAATTCATTGACAAGTTCTTTGTGTTCGGCATCGGCAACCCGTTCAGCGCGGTTTTCATCGGAATAATCAATAACTTTCAAATCCACTAAATCAATCAACCCAGCCGCTTCGCCATTTTCGGCGTGTAACACTAAGTAAGGGGTGAGAACCGGTTCAAAAATTCTGCTGATGATTGGATAAAAGTCATCAAAATCTAGTTCTGGATTTGATAGATCTGTTACCGCGAAAACTATTGGTATTTGTCGTTCTCGTAAAATTGCCCAGGAGTTTATTAAATCCGATTTAATTCCACACTTTGTACTTAAACAAATTACAACAGAATCTGATGATAACGAATCCGAAATTGAATCACTTAATCTTGAATTTGCTAGTTTTTTAACGATTATTTTCGCAATATCAATTTGGGAATCAGCACCGTTGAACACATGAATTAGACCAGACATATTAGAAAAGCCTACGATGTAACTTATGTTAGCCAAGGGATTAAAGGCTCCGGTTACCAAAATAATTACGCCATTTGTGAATTTATTGGTGCGTTGGAAGGTTTCCGCAAATGCGATTTCAATAATTGGCGCAATTGGATCAACTATCTCCGCGCTATTAACTATCCCAAATGGCAATTTCTTATTCGGCGCGATTTTAATCTCGGCGTTCACACTTTTTGATCTATTTGATGGAGCGGTCGCCCGGGCGAGCGGTTCAGTGCAATCGAAATTTGGGGCAGTGCTAGATTCAACATTAGATCGGATTAGCGATTACATAATATTGCTGGCCGCATTTATGTACTTCAACACCAGAGATGCGCAAATTACATGGCTGCTGGTAATAAATATGTTTTTAGGATTCTTAGTTCCTTACATAAGAGCCAGAGCCGAGGCAAATGGAATTGAATGTTCGATTGGAATCGCAGAACGCAGCGAGCGGTTAATTATTTTGCTGGTTGGTATCGCTTCTTTAGCAAATGAATCTACACAAATATTTAAATACACACTTTATTTGTTGACGCTTTTAAGTGTTATCACAGTCGGACAGCGCATGGTGGTCGTAATAAAGTTTGGTCGAAATAGATGAAATCAAATTTGCTCTATTTAAGTTATCGATTCATTTGGTGGTTTATTTCGGTTTTGCCATCATCGGTTGCATATAAATTAGCCACGCTCACCGGCAAATTCATATATTCTCGAAATGGCAAAGGAGTCAAGCGACTACGCAGTAATTATCAAGTGGTTGCATCAAATTTATCGCCATCAGATCTAGAGAGATTAACAAAATCCGGAATCATTTCTTACTGGCGATACTGGTGTGACACTTTTCGGTTGAATAAATGGAATAAAACGCAAATTCTCAATGGTGTGCAGTTGAAAAATGAAAATCTTCTAATAGATGCAGTTTCATCCAAACGCGGCTGTCTCGTAGCTCTGCCACACGCAGGAAATTGGGATCATGCTGGCGCATATTTTTGCCAAATTGGAATTCCATTGACAACGGTGGCAGAAAAGTTAGAGCCTGAAAAAATTTTCCTAAAGTTTTTAGATTATCGACAAAAAATTGGTATGGAAATACTTAGCCATAAAGAGAAAACCATTCCTACTTTGAAGGAAAGATTAAGTTCGGGGAAACTGGTTGCATTAGTTGCCGATCGAGACTTATCTAAAAATGGTATTGAAGTTGAGTTCTTTGGAAAAACCGCCAAAATGCCAGCAGGTCCGGCATTACTTTGGTTACAGACCGGCGCTGACTTCATAACTGCTTTCGTTAGTTACACATCAAAAGGTATTCATATTCAGTTTGATCAAGTTTCAGAAACAGTATTGCAACAGGCAAAACAATTACCTGATCAAACCAGCGCGATCAAAATTATCACGCAAGAGATGGCTAAAAACTTCGAAAGACGGATCAAAGAATCGCCAGTTGATTGGCACATGTTGCAGCGAATTTGGATTGAACCGCAGGAAATTCACAGAAATTCGTGAATCTGTGACCGATAAAATTATTAACGATTGAAAGTATTAAATCTATGAATAAACCTAAAGAAAAATTGCGAATTGGAATGGTTTGTCCCTACGGCTGGGATACCCCTGGCGGCGTTCAAACTCACGTAAAACAGTTGGCAGAACATTTAATTGCCGATGGATATTTAGTGTCAGTTCTCGCACCGGTCAGCGACGAAGATAATTTAAAAGAGGAATGGGTGGTGCCGGCTGGGCGTCCCATTCCCATTCCAGTAAATGGTTCGGTAGCTAAAGTGTTATTTGGACCAATCGCAGCATCTCGAGTTAGACAATGGATCTCCGATGGCGATTTCAATTTGCTACATCTTCATGAACCGGCGATTCCATCCTTGTCATTACTTGCTTGTTGGGCTGCGAGCGGACCAATCGTTGGAACTTTTCACGCATCGTCTAAGAAACGAAAAGCAATTTATGCCATTGGACCGATGTTAGATCCGGCGGTAGAAAAATTATCGGCTCGAATCGCTGTAAGTGAACTTGCCAGAACTACTTTGAAAGATCATTTTGATACTGATGCAGTAGTAATTCCCAATGGTATTGAACGAGATCAATTTAAGAATGCGACGACAAAATCCGAATGGAACTTGCCAAACACAATTGGATTCATGGGTAGGTTTAATGAAAAACGAAAAGGGTTAGAAGTTTTACTAGATGCACTACCCATAATTGCTCGGTTTGTTCCAGATGTAAAAGTCTTGATTGCCGGACCAGGTGACAGCGATGATGAGATGAAAAAGATAGATCCAGCACTCAGGTCTCGCATTAAGTTTCTTGGCAGAATAAGTGATGAAGATAAAGCTAGATTTTTAAAATCGATTTCGCTTTATGTGGCTCCTAATATCGGTGGAGAATCTTTCGGAATCATTTTGACCGAGTGCTTATCTGCCGGCACGCCGATTGTTGCCAGCGATATTCCGGCATTTGCGGC
>CALMJB010000141.1 GCA_937864205.1 uncultured Actinomycetes bacterium
TAGGCTTGTCTTATGTCTTTGCCATATCCCTCAGCTCCAGCGCAAGCAGAATCTAGAAATGTTTTGTCAATCAAACCATTTAGAAAATTGTGGCAAGCGATGGCATTTTCTTCATTTGGAGATTGGTTGGGTTTACTTGCATCTACTGCATTAGCGCAAGAGTTATCTGGTGGTGATTATGCAAAAGCAAACTTCGCAATTGCTGGTGTTTTTATTGTTCGACTTTTGCCAGCGGTAATTCTTGGTCCTTTTGCAGGTGTAATTGTTGATCGATTTGATCGTCGAAAGTTAATGGTGATTTGTGATGTGCTTCGATTCGCCTTATACGCTTCAATTCCAATCGTCGGTAATTATTTTTGGTTATACACCGCATCAATATTGGTTGAGTCAATAACTTTATTTTGGTCGCCAGCAAAAGAGGCTTCGATTCCTAACTTAGTATCAAAACCAAGGCTAGAAAGTGCAAACCAAGTTTCACTTCTTGCCGCATATGGAACCGCGCCGATTGCAGCATTAGTTTTCTCATTCCTCGCCGTTATTTCGGGCGGGTTAACCAGTTTAATTTCTAATTTCACTTTAACTACTGCCGATTTAGCACTTTATATAAATGCCATAAGTTTCTTATTTTGTGCCTATACCGTTTGGCGATTACGAGAGATTCCACCTGGTCCGGGTAAGGCGGAAGCTGCACCTTCAATTGGAAAATCTCTCTGGGATGGATTCAAATTCATCAAAGAATCAAAAGTAATCGGCGGTTTGATTTTTGGAATGTTAGGCGCATTTTTTGCAGCTGGCGCAGTCATCGGATTAGCTCGAACATTTGTGGGTGATTTATCAGCCGGTGATGCAGCGTATGGAATTTTATTTGGTTCTGTCTTTACAGGTTTAGCACTCGGAATATCTCTTGGACCAAAAATATTCAATCAATTTTCAAGAAGAAGATTGTTTGGTTTGTCGCTTTCGATTGCAGGATTTTTATTGATTGTTTTATCTTTAGTACTCAATCTTGTGTTGGCAATAGTTATTACAGTTTTCTTGGGAGCATTTGCAGGAATTTCATGGGTTACTGGTTTTACATTGCTTGGTCTAGAAGTCGAAGATAATGTGCGAGGTAGAACTTTCGCCTTTGTGCAATCTTTGATTCGAATATGTTTGGTCTTTGTCCTTGCGATTGCTCCAATCATTGCAGCATCAATAGGCAAACATTCTTTTGAATTTAATTCCACCAAGGTCACCTATAACGGCGCCGCATTTACGATGTTTTTTGCTGGAATTATTGGGTTTATTGTTGGAATGATTTCCTATCAAAAAATGAAAGACCGTCCCAATGTTTCACTGTGGTCAGATATTCAATCTGCCTTACGTGGTGAATTAGGTGCAATAACCGGAAATGTTTCACAAGGAATATTCATATCCTTTGAAGGCGGAGAAGGTGCTGGCAAATCAACACAATCAAATCTTTTAAAAGATTGGTTTGAGAAAAAAGGATTTAAGGTTTTATTAACTCGTGAACCTGGTGGAACCAAACTTGGAAATCAACTTCGTTCAATTTTGTTAGCAAACGAAACTGGTGAAATTTCGCCCCGCGCTGAAGCCTTAATGTATGCAGCAGATCGAGCACACCATGTTTATTCAATTGTCAGACCAGCATTAAATAATGGTGAAGTTGTGATTACTGATAGATACCTAGATTCATCAATTGCGTATCAAGGTGCAGGACGCATTCTTTTACCTACTGAGGTAGCACGAATATCTCGATGGGCTACCGAATCACTTACTCCAACTTTGACCATTATTTTGGATTTACCGGCCAACATTGGTTTATCCAGATTAAAAGGTGCAGATCGGCTTGAAAGCGAACCGGTTATATTTCATGAAAGGGTCAGGCAAGAATATCTAAATCTTGCAAACACAGATCCAGAAAGATATTTAGTAGTTGACGCAACCCAAAATGTTGAAACTATTCATAATTTGATTGTAGAACGTGTAGCTCAACTTCCAGCAATTTTAAAAAATAAAATATGAAATCTGTGTTTGATAATTTAGTTGACCAAGATTTTGCAATTTCTACTTTAAAGAAAGCACTGACAAATGATTTGAATTTACCGCATGCTTGGATTTTTACAGGACCACCAGGGTGTGGTTTACATAATGCAATATTTGCTTTTGCTGCTGCCCTAATCTGTAAAAACAATGGTTGCGGCGAATGCAGTGATTGCCAAGATGTAAATTCAGGTGGCCATCCAGATGTTGAACTCTTAGACACCACAGGGCTATCCATTAAAGTTAGTGAAATAAGAGAATTAATTGAAAAATCTAACTGGGCGCCGAGTATCTCGAAGCGAAGAGTATTGGTAATTAATGAAACCGAGCGTTTAACCGAGTCTGCTTCCAATGCTTTACTTCGGGCAATTGAAGAACCAAATCAGAACATCGTTTGGTTATTGTCTTCAGAATCAATTGATGCACTTTCACCTACAATAAAATCTCGCTGCGTCACAATTAGATTTAAGGCGCCATCCATTAATTCGATTTCAGATAAGTTAATTAAAGACTTTGGATTAGAGATAGACAAAGCTAATAGGATTTCAATAATTTCTAACAATGATTTAGTGCGAGCGGAGAATCTGGCAAATAACCAGGATTTATTGCAATTTCGAAACCAGGTTCTAGAGAAATTAATGAAGCTTAAAAATCTATCGGATGCGTTCGAATTGGCTAAATTTATAGTCGAGCAAAGTAAGGATATTTCAGAAAAAGATCTTGAATCGACAAATGAACGAGAAATTTCGGATTTAAAACAATCATGGGGGAGCTCAGGTTCAAAGATGATTTCCGGTGGTTCAAAATTGATTAAAGATTTAGAGAAAT
>CALMJB010000142.1 GCA_937864205.1 uncultured Actinomycetes bacterium
GCAACCGCTCCCACTGCTAGTACTTTTTTAGAGATTTTCATTTTCCTCCTGGAGTAAATAAATCAAACAAAATGGATTAATGCTGATTTTGTTTGGGTTTAGGCGCACCCTATAACGGAATTGGTGAGGGAGTTTCGCCAACGCACGCGACTATTAGTTAAAGATTTATAACCTTTCGGCAAACTCTAAAGCGAAAGTTGAGAGGTCATGAGTGGTTATAACAGCTTATGAACCAGTGGAGTCCAATTTGATCTTGCCGGTTCGGACCGCGCTGGTGATTGTGGATAACCTCGCTGAATTTGTTATCGGCCCCACATATTCAATCTGTAATCCGCCATTGCTCAAGTTATAGCGCTTGCCATACACGCCTGGGGCGCCCGGCAAAATTTCATTCATACTTCTTTCTTGATATGCCGAAGTTATGACCTGTTCTACCGCAATATCGGTTCGCTTTTTGATAGTTAGATATCGAGGATTGTTTTTGTAAGTATTGCTAATTGCAGAAATATTTAAGAAAAATTGATCTGGCAATATTCCAGATACTTTAGTTTTAACAGCATTTTTAGGTAGCGAATCATTTGCAGTTGCAATGGTGCGAATTACTTGATCATCAGCATCCCATGTAGAAAAAATTTGATCACAACCCTGTTTAAGAAGTTCTGGCACTGTTAATTTTGGCTCATCCGATAACTTCGAAATTATCTGAGTGTTAGCTTTGGCATAGGTTGCGCCTTTACCTAACATGGCGATATCAGACTTTGAAAAAGAATTCTTGGTATCGGCAAAGAAGCATACTTTTCCGCTTTTGCTCGCCAGTGCCAGTGCGGCTCCCGCTACAAACAATCCTTGATTTCGATCAAACGAAAGTGCGGTCACATTTGCCATGGCCACTTGTTCACTATCAATAATTGCAAATTGAGTTTTTGGATACTCCATCGCGATTTGATTTATGGCCGGGGCAAAGCCTGCCCCAACTCCGATTATTAGTTGATAGCCATTTCGCGCCAAAAATCGCACCCTTGTGAAGCGATCGCCGGCGGTATTCGGATCAAATATCTGTTCCTTTAAATCAAATGAAGAAATATTTAATTTCTTCATAACCCTAGTTAATCCGACATATGTCAGATCATTTATTCCGGCATCACCTTTGCCGCCACTGTCATAAACGATTGCAATACGAATTTTAGAATCGGCATGTGATGAATTAATAGGCAGGAAAAGGTTTAAAGTAATGGCGAAGGAAATTACGATTGAAATTAAAAGAGCTTTAAAAAATTTTAAGTTAGCCATTTTGAACTACGCCAAGTGCTGCATATGCATCAGACAAAGTTTGATTTGCAACTTGGTTTGCTTTTGCAGATCCGGCTTTTAATATCTTGGAAAGCTCTGCCGGGTCGGAAAGTAAATCATTTGTCTTGGTGCGAATTGGCGCGAAAGTTTCAATTACTACTTCGGCCACTTTAATTTTGAAATCGCCATAACCTTTTCCGGCAAACTCTTGTTCAATCTGATCATGTGTTTTACCGGTTAAAGCGGAATAAATCGTAATCAGATTAGAAATTCCGGCTTTATCTTTTTCCGAAAATTTGATTTCTTTGCCAGCATCAGTGACTGCGCTTTTAAATTTTTTCATAATTGAATCAGCCGGCTCTAACATTTCAACCACTCCCGACATTGAAGCGGATGATTTGCTCATTTTTGCAGTTGGTTCTTGTAAATCATTTATCTTGGCAATTGATTTAACAATATGTGGTTGCGGAATTTTGAAAACTGGTCTGCTGGTTTTAAAAGTGTTGTTAAATCTTTGGCCTAAATCTCGAGTCAATTCAATATGTTGACGTTGATCTTCACCGACCGGAACAAACTCGGCTTGATATAACAAGATATCGGCAGCTTGCAGGATTGGATATGTAAACAATCCCACCACAGTTCGATCTGATCCTGCTTTTTGCGATTTATCTTTAAATTGCGTCATGCGGCTAGCTTCGCCAAAACCAGTTATGCATTCCAACACCCACGCCAATTGATTATGCGCTGGTACTTGCGATTGAATAAACAAGGTGGATTTGTTTGGATCGATTCCTAACGCAATCAATTGCGCAGCCGAAACCAAAGTGCGATGCTTAAAATTTTTCGGATCGGTTTCGACCGTTAATGCATGCAGATCAACCACGCAATAAAAAGCATCGTGTGAATCTTGTAGTTGCACCCATTGTTTTAGGGCGCCTAAATAATTGCCAAGATGAAATGAATCATGAGTCGGTTGAATTCCCGATAACACTCTGGGTTTGCTCAAGATAATCTCGCTCCCTGAAAAATCACTTTCGGGTTGGTCCATCTTTAGAGATCAGAATCTGGCCGACCCGTTTTCCAACCATATCTACGACGGTAAACCTAACCCCATTCAAGCGGACGATGTCATGAGTTTTCGGAATTCTTCCTAAGTAATGCATGAGAAAACCGCTTAAAGTCTCGTATGGGCCCTCTGGAATTATGATCGCCGAATTTTCCGCCAAGTCAGCAATAGACATCAAACCATCGGCTGAAATTTCACCGGTTCGGTGCAAAATCTCGCTCTCCTCATTTGGTGAGTCATATTCATCATCAATTTCACCAATGATGCTTTCCAATAAGTTTTCTAAGGTGACGATTCCATCTGTTCCACCATATTCATCCAGCACAATTGCAATGTGTTGACGTTTTGATCTCATTTCGGTCAACGCTGGTAATACTCCTTTAGAGCCTGGTAAAAACATTACGTTACGCACTAATTCCAAAATGGAATCGGTACTGCCATCTAATTTTGGATCTAGCAGATCGCGCACATGTAAAAAACCAATAACCTCATCGCTAGTGCCTCGAATCAATGGATAACGAGAGTGCCCTAGCTCTACCGCTAATTTTCGCGCAGCATCGATTGAAAGTCCGGAATCTAGAAAATCTACTTCGGTGCGCGGAACCATAACCTCTTTTATGGTCAGATCTCCGGCATTAAAAACTTCTTCGACGATGTCGCGTTCCTCTACCGACAATTGCGAATGACCAGAAACTAAATCCAAAATTTCAGCTTCCGACACTTCGCTACGTTTACTTTTGTCAGAAATTCCGAATAAGCGCACAATCAAATCGGTAGATCTAGATAGCAACCAAATAATGGGGCGAAAAATCGTGGCAATCTTGTCAATCGTGCCCGCGGCATATAACGAAATAATCTCGGCTTTATGTAGCGCCAATCGCTTTGGCACTAATTCGCCAATCACTAATGAAACGTATGCAATTATTAATGTCAATGAAATCAATGAAGCATTGCTGCTGACATCTTCTGACCAACCCAATTCCTCAAACTTAGGAATTAGATATCTGCCTAATTTCTCAGCGCCGACCGCAGCAGATAAGAAACCACATACCGTCACACCAACTTGAGCGGCGGCTAAGAAACGATTTGGATTTTTAGTCAGAGCGGCTACTTTTGCGCCTCGTTTTCCGCGAGTTGATATCTGCTTTATTTGCGAATCTCGCAGGGTGATTAGTGCGATTTCGGCCGCAACAAAGAGGCTGCCAATTCCGATTAGGAGCAAAACCAGCCCAATATCTTTTGCCACCTCGGGCCAGGTACTCATAGAGGCTTAAGAATATCGGAGCAGAAAAATCCATCGGGATTTGGCAGAAAGTAACCAAAATCTTGGTTTTGTCGTACGCTTTGGCAACTCTTTTCATTAAACAAGATCGCCATCTTGTTAAATGTAAAGACCTTCATCCAACGGAACGTCGGGCACGTACCTGCCCGGAAGAAGGAGAAAAAATGGCATCAGTTGTATTTGAAAATGCATCACGTGTTTATCCCGGAACCACAAAACCGGCGGTAGATAAATTAAATCTCTCGGTAAAAGACGGAGAATTCCTAGTCCTGGTAGGTCCATCAGGTTGCGGTAAATCAACATCACTGCGCATGTTGGCTGGATTAGAAGAGTGCGATACCGGTTCAATCAAAATCGGTGACAAAGATGTAACTAATGTGGCACCAAAAGATCGCGATATCGCGATGGTGTTCCAGTCTTACGCTTTGTATCCACATATGTCAGTTGCAGAAAACATGGGTTTCGCACTGAAAATTGCTGGCGTAGCTAAAGAGGAACGCGATCGTCGCGTTCGCGAAGCGGCAAAATTATTAGATCTAGAACCATACTTAGATCGCAAACCAAAAGCTTTATCTGGTGGTCAACGTCAACGCGTTGCAATGGGACGCGCAATTGTGCGCGAACCGCAAGTGTTCTTGATGGATGAACCACTTTCAAACTTAGATGCGAAATTGCGGGTTGCTACCCGAACACAAATTGCCGCACTACAACGTCGCTTGGGAATCACTACGGTTTATGTGACACATGATCAAGTAGAAGCTATGACCATGGGTGATCGTGTAGCGGTATTAAAAGATGGCTTATTACAACAAGTTGATACGCCAAGAAATCTCTATGAAAAACCGGCAAATGCTTTCGTAGCTGGTTTCATTGGCTCACCCGCTATGAACTTGTTAGTCGCGCCAGTAAGTGGTGGCAAAGCAAAACTAGGTTCATTCTCATTAGATGTGCCAGCAAGTGCCGGAAGTTCGGTAACCGTTGGCGTTCGCCCTGAAGGATTCTCACCTGCAAGTTCAGGTTTTGAAGTCGCAGTCGAAGCGGTAGAAGAGCTTGGTGCAGATGCATTCGTGTACGGACGTCCAGCAGATCAATCGGTGCGCTTCTTGAATTCACATGATGAGGGTGCGCAAGTAATCGTTCGCTGGGATCCTAGAAATACTCCAAAAGTTGGCCAAACAATTACTGTAAGTGCAAAAGCAGAGGCAATTCATCTGTTCAATGCAACTACCGGAAATCGGATTAATTAATTTAAGATAATTTCTAAATTTTATTAATCAGGAATTGGCCTGATCCTCTTAAAAAAAGGATTAGGCCATTTCTTTTTGCAGATTTTCATCTATTGCATTTAGGAACTGTTGAGTATTTAACCAAGGTGCATCTGCGCTGATTAATAACGCAAGATCTTTTGTCATCTTTCCACTTTCAACAGTTTGAATACAAACTTTCTCTAATTTATCGGCAAAGTTTGCCACTTCAGGTGTGCCATCTAGTTTGGCGCGATGTTGTAATCCACGAGTCCATGCGAAGATCGAAGCAATTGGATTTGTACTAGTCGCTTTACCAGCTTGATGATCGCGATAATGACGAGTCACAGTTCCGTGTGCCGCTTCGGCTTCAACAGTTTTGCCATCTGGAGTCATTAGCACTGATGTCATTAAGCCTAAAGATCCATAACCTTGTGCAACGGTGTCAGATTGCACATCGCCATCGTAATTCTTGCAAGCCCAGATGTATCCACCTTCCCAACGTAAGGAAGTTGCCACCATGTCATCGATTAAACGATGGTCGTACTCTAAATTTCGTTTAGCAAACTCAGATTTAAACTCTTTCTCAAACACTTCTGCAAAAATATCTTTAAATCTGCCGTCATAGGCTTTCAAAATCGTGTTTTTCGTTGATAGGAAAACTGGATAATTTCTAATCAACCCATAATTAAATGATGCCCGAGCAAAGTCGCGAATTGAATCATCTAAGTTGTACATCGTCATGGCTACACCCGATGAAGGGAAATCAAAAACATTGAATTCCATAGGTTTTGAGCCATCATCTGGTGTAAAAGTGACCGTTAATTTTCCTTTGCCCGGCACCTTGAAATCGGTGGCCCGATACTGATCGCCAAAAGCGTGACGGCCAATCACAATTGGCTTGGTCCAGTGCGGAATTAACCTTGGCACATTTTTAATAATGATTGGCTCGCGGAAAATTACCCCGCCTAAAATGTTGCGAATTGTGCCATTAGGCGATTTCCACATTTGTTTTAAGTTGAACTCTTTAACCCGCGCTTCATCTGGCGTGATGGTTGCGCACTTGACTCCGACGCCATGTTTTTTAATTGCATTAGCCGAATCGATAGTCACTTGATCATTTGTTTTATCGCGGTACTCGATTCCCAAGTCGTAATACTCAAGCTGTACATCTAGGTAAGGCAGAATCAAAGAGTCTTTAATGAATTGCCAAATAATTCTGGTCATCTCGTCGCCATCTAGTTCGACAACCGTGCCTTGCACCTTAATTTTTTTCATCTTATAGATCCTTTACATCTGCTTGTTTTGCTCGCACCGCTTCCGCCGCCGCTTTTAGCGCGGATAATTCTGAATCAGTGAGTTTAGTTTCAACAATTTTATTTACGCCAGATCTGCCTATTTCTGCTTCGACTCCCAAATAGACACCAGAAATTCCATATTGACCATCGACCCAAGCACAAACCGGCATAACGATTTTTGCATCTTCTATTACCGCTTTCGCCATTCGGGCTGCGGCCGCAGATGGTGCGTAATAAGCAGATCCGGTTTTTAGAAGTGCCACAATTTCAGCGCCGCCATTTCTAGTGCGAGTAACTAAATCCGATACCTGTGCCTCGGAGAGAACTTCAGTTAATGGTTTTCCATTCACAGTGCAACGACTTGGCACCGGCACCATCGTTTCGCCATGTGAACCTAAAGTAAGTGTTTTTACTGAACTGATTGGAACATTGGCTAATTCAGCTACAAAATGTGTGAAGCGAGCGGTATCTAACATTCCGGCTTGACCCATAACTCGATTAGGTGGAAATTTAGTTGCAAGTTGCGCCAATGCAGTCATTTCATCAAGTGGATTTGAAACCACAATCACTACTGCTTTCGGTGAATGTTTTGCGATATTTTCCGCAACTTGTCTAACGATTTTCGCATTGACATCAATTAAATCCATTCGACTCATGCCTGGCTTTCGTGGCAGGCCAGCGGTAATAATCACAACATCTGAGTTAGCGGTCTTCTCATAACCACCACCATCAGCAGTAGTAGTTGCACCAATTACTTTTGTCTCAAAATTTTCTATTGATCTAGATTGATTAATATCTAGCGCAATTCCTTCAGGTTTTCCTTCAATAATGTCGGTCAAGACAACTGATTCAAATATGTCGTACTCAGCTAACCTTAAAACTGTAGTTGAACCATAAAAACCAGAACCAACAACTGTGACTTTTCCGCGACGAGTCATTTAACAACTTTCTTTATTAAAAAATCTGATTGCAGTGGAACCTGTTAATTCTAGTTATTTTTTAAGGCGTTAGCGAGCGTGCGGCAAACTCAGCGCCAGAATGAAAAGTGAAATCGACAAGGTGAGTGGCACCACTAATTCGATTCTGCGGCTGGCAAATCCGGCAGTTTTTTTGGCTTGATAACGCAGAGTTGCAAATATCGCAGTAGCAATCGAAAGAATTATCGAACCGGTACGCACAAAATTAAAAATTGCAAAAAGTATTCCAACTAAAGCTAGCCCAAGCCAAATCCATTTACTTTGGTTGAAATTAATATTCTTCATATTGATTTTTCAATTTAGTTATTTTTGATCGTGTAAATCTAGAAGATTTTGCAACAACATGGCACGGGTCAATGGCCCGACTCCGCCTGGCACGGGTGCATAGAATTTAGATTTATTTACAACCTCAGAGTCACAATCTCCAGTTAAACCTTGATTTGTGCTGGTGATTCCGACATCAATAACCGTTGCGGCAGATTTTATCCATGCCGATTTTATGAAATTTGGTTTGCCAATAGCGCTTATAACTATTTCGCTCTGCGCGATTAAATCTGGCAAATTATTTGTAGCCGAATGCGCCAAGGTGACAATCGCATCATTTCCTTTTGAAGATAACAAAATAGAGAGTGGTCGGCCAACGGTTAAACCTCTGCCGATAATCAGTATCTTTTTGCCAGCGATTTCGATTCGATATTGGTTAAGTAAAAATAAGATCGCCCGAGCGGTGCATGGAATTACCCGTGGATTACCCATTGCCAATAACCCAAGATTTTCTGGAGTTAAGCCATCAACATCTTTATTTGGATTAATTGCGCCAAGGATCTCGCTAGTTTTTAAACTAGATGGCAGTGGTAACTGCACCAGGTAACCGGTGCAATTCAGATCGGAATTTAGTTTTTTTAGTTCCGCGTGCAAAGTATCCGCTGATATGTTTTCTGGTAATTCCACTTTGATTGACTTTATGCCAACTTTTGCACAATCTTTATGTTTTCCAGCTACATAAGAACTCGATGCCAAATCATTGCCAACTAGTACGGTCGCCAGAGCTAAATTTAATTTCTTAGTTGAAATTAATGAAGTTATTTCAGATAAAACTTTGCTGGCTAATGATTTGCCATCCAGGATTTGTGCGCTCACATTGCAATCTTAGTGAATCCGCTTTATTAGTTTTGGCGCCCCTACTCGCAATATCGTGATTAACAAGATTTCAGCGGTGATCACCGGCAAAACCTTCAATGGATTACCGCCAAAATTATTCATAGTTTTTGTAAACAATGTGCCGTAAGTAGAAATACAAAATATGGCAAATAACAGGATTGAGACCACCACTGATCTAATAATTTTCTGGTTTTGTATTTTTCGATAATCGGTTTGCTTTAGCAAAAGTTCTAAATTCAAAAGTACAAATAAAATTAGCAAAATATTTCCGGTTAATAACCAAACTATCGGTTTTGCAGGTAACCCAGCCAACAACGGAATTGCCGGAATTGCACTGACATCAACTTTTAGTGGTGAAACTATCGATACCCCACCGACCGAGAATCCAACGCCAAATAAATACGTTAAAGCATGGAAGAAAAGATTTGGAAGATAAAGCATCTGCAAAATCAGTAATAGCAATCCACCAATTATTCCCGGTTGAATCACTATAAAAAGATTTCGCAATGTTTGGAAGTTAACCGCTAAATTAATCGAGAATAAAATTCCGGCTATTCCGCAAATTACCGCAAACAACGCTAGCGGTACCTTAAAAAATTCTTTTTGCTCGATAGTAAATACACCGATAATCAATATCAAAATCAGAAAAACAAATGAGTATGTCCAAGAGATTTCAAAATTAGGCGACTTAGAAACTAATCCCAAAATTGAAAACAGCAATGTATAAGAAATAATGAAGTAAGTTTTTGCCATTTTGCTATTTCCAATTCGAGCGATGGCTCGATTTACCCCACTGCGAATTGCGAAAATTGGAAAAATCACGGCCCCTAGTGGTAAGTATGAAATCAAACCGACATTTTCGCCGATTTTGGTACTCGCGCGGGCTAAGTGCGCGCCAAACCAAAGCCAAATTGAGGCACGTAATGGATCATTTGTTGAACCGGTAGTTGCTCCCGCAGTTGCCCAAGCAAATAAAGATAAAAATGAGAGTGGAAATAAAATTAAAAAGATTGACCGAAATGCCTGTTGCAGTGATAAGAAAAATGCGCGGGCAATCATCCCTTTGATTCTAGAATCTGGCGCATTAGTTTTGCAGTTTCACTTGGAGTTTTACCTACCTTCACCCCCACTGCTTCCAATGCTTTTTGTTTGGCGATTGCAGTTCCAGATGAGCCCGACACGATTGCGCCGGCATGCCCCATGGTTTTTCCCTCTGGCGCGGTAAACCCAGCAACATAACCAACCACTGGCTTAGTGACATACTCTTTTATAAATTGCGCAGCTCGCTCTTCAGCATCACCACCGATTTCACCGATCATCACAATTGCTTTTGTATTTGGATCATCTTGAAAAGCTCGCAGGCAATCGATGTGAGTTGTGCCGATTATCGGATCACCACCAATTCCAACTGCAGTGGTAAATCCAAAATCTCTTAACTCGTACATCATTTGGTAAGTAAGTGTTCCAGATTTAGATACCAAGCCAATTACTCCAGCTTTTGTGATATCTGATGGAATTATTCCTAAATTAGTTTTACCTGGGCTGATAATTCCGGGGCAGTTTGGTCCGATGATTCGAATTTGATTCTTACTATTGTTATTTATTTTGTTCTTAGCTAATGCGTGCGCATAAAAACTAGCGGCATCATGTACTGGAATACCTTCGGTAATCACCACAATTAATGGCATATTCGCATCAATTGCATCAATCACCGCTGCTTTTGCAAACTTTGGCGGTACAAAAACAACTGAAGCATTTGCGCCAGTTGCCGAAATTGCTTCGGCAACGGTGTTAAAGACCGGCAGAGTTTTACCATCCATATCCACACTTTGACCACCTTTTCCAGGCGTCACACCACCGACAACATTCGTGCCGGCTTTTAGCATTCGTTTAGTGTGCTTAGTTCCTTCCGAACCGGTCATACCTTGCACAATTACTTTGGTGGATTCGTCAACAAAAATTGTCATCGCTGCGCTGCCAACTCTGCGGCTTTTGCAGCGGCTTCATCCATAGTCTCAACCTGTTTGATCAATGGATGATTTGCAGTTTGCAAAATTTTGCGACCTTCTAAAACATTATTTCCATCTAATCGAACAACTATTGGTTTGGTGGCTTTATCCGCCAAAATATTTAATGCTTGAACAATTCCATTAGCTACCGCATCGCAGGCGGTGATTCCACCAAAGACATTTACAAACACACTGCGCACCGATGGATCACTTAAAATAATTGATAATCCATTTGCCATAACTTCAGCGGAAGCACCGCCACCAATATCTAGAAAATTTGCAGGTTTAACCGAAAACTTTTCGCCGGCATATGCCACCACATCTAATGTGCTCATTACTAATCCGGCACCGTTACCAATGATTCCAACTTCGCCCTGCAATTTTACGTAATTTAAATCTTTTTCCTTTGCCAATTTTTCTAGTGGATCAGTGGCATCGTTATCAATTAGTTGGGCATGGTTTGGATGACGGAAACTGGCGTTGTCATCAAGCGTGACTTTCCCATCTAGCGCGATTACCCGACCATCGCTGGTTTTAACAAGTGGATTGATTTCCATTAGCGTCGCATCTTCGGCAACAAATGCCTGCCAAAGCTGCCGCAAAACTTTTGCTACTTGGTCTGAAACATCATCTGGAAATCCACCGGCTTTGACAACCTGCGCACTGATTTCTGGAGTGATTCCAACATTTGGATCGATCGATACTTTGGCAAGCTTTTCTGGAGTTTTATGAGCCACTTCTTCAATATCCATACCGCCGGCAACTGATGCCATCACTAAGAAATTTCGATTAGCCCGATCAAGCAAAATGGATAGATAAAACTCGCTCGCGATTGGCGCTGCCTGCGCAATCATTACCTTATTAACTTTATGACCTTTAATATCCATACCTAAGATCGCGGCAGACTTTTCAAATGCATCTTGGGCATCATTGGCTACTTTTACGCCACCAGCTTTGCCACGGCCGCCAACTTTTACCTGCGCTTTAACCACAACTTTGCCACCGATTTTTTCTGCGGCAGATTTTGCTTCGGTTGCAGAAGTCGCTACTGCACCTGGTAAAACTGGAATTTGGTGAGATTCAAACAAATCTCGAGCTTGGTATTCAAATAGATCCATGAGATGTTAGTCAGTCTATTTTTATTTTTTTACTAATTCAATTTCTCAACCGGGGCGTATCGCAATAACAATCGCTTCTCGCCAGCCGAGCCAAAATCTATTGTCGCTTCGGCTCGATCACCCTCACCATTAACCGCGACTACAGTTCCAAGTCCAAAGGTGTCATGAGACACACGCTCACCTACTGACAATTGCATGGTTTGGCTTTTCGGTTTTGTTGTTTTTGTTCCCGCCGCAAAATTGCTGCGCATTTTGATATTTGATTTTTCACTTCCGATTCCAGTTTTTGAATTTACTAATGATTGATTTGCAGATTGCCAATCAATTAGTTCTTCGGGAATCTCTTGTAAAAATCTTGATGCCGGATTGTAATTTGGGGCTCCCCAAACCGATCGATACTGAGATCTGGAAACATATAAGTTTCGTTGTGCTCTGGTTAATCCGACATAAGCCAATCTGCGTTCCTCTTCTAGTTCATCTTTTTCACCTATTGAGCGGTTATGCGGAAAAACTCCTTCCTCCATTCCAGTTAGAAATACGGTGGGAAATTCCAAACCTTTAGCGGTGTGCAGAGTCATCATCGTGACCACACCTCCGTGATCATCTCCCTCTGGAATTTCATCAGCATCTGCCACCAATGAAATTTGTTCAAGAAATTCACCCAGTGTCGGAGTGATTCCTTCCGAGAATTGCATCGTTTCAAAATCAGTTGCCACCGAAACAAACTCTTGTAAGTTTTCTACCCGCACCTCATCTTGTGGATCTTTACTATTTGATAACTCTGATAACAATCCAGATTGTTCGAGCACCGCCGAAGTAATCACAGAAGGTCTGGCTTTCGCCTCATTTAAAGTTTGAAAACTCTTAATTAAGTTAACAAATTCAACGATTGCCGCAACTGATCGGGCGGGAAAATCTGGAATCTGTCTAACTTCGGTAAGCCCTTGCCACAGTGAAAGTTGATTTTCATTTCGCCA
>CALMJB010000143.1 GCA_937864205.1 uncultured Actinomycetes bacterium
GATATCAGATTGATGCCGAAGTGATTGAAAAGCTTTAAACCGATAATCTTTCGCCATGGCTAATCCAAATGACCTATTTAATGCGGTGCGAAACTACGCCAATGCTTTGAACAATGGCGAAAAAACGCCGGCCCAGATGATGGAAGAAGTGAATAAGTGGTTTAAAGAGAGTAGCCAAGAAATAAAAGAGCGTATTGAGAATGAAGTAATAAAGTCTGTAGAAAAAATGGGCTTTGCCAAGAAGTCTGAGGTCGAGAAATTAAAATTGGAAGTTAATCAACTAAAAAGCCAATTGAAATCTAATAGTTCGGCGAAAAAAGCTGCGAAATCAGGCTTGCAGACTCGAACCAGAAAATCTGGCAACAAGCAAAAACCAAAAAGATAACTTGCCAACCAAAAGCTGATTGATTGGAGTATAAAAAGTGTCAGAGTTTCTCGGTAATGAAATTTTGAAAGATATTGAAGATCTAAAAGCACGTATCGCAAAAACTTCTGAGAAAGATATCAGCTCGCACCCATCTGAATTTGAACAAATTCATCGACTTTTACAGCAAGCGCTCTCTAATCTAGACGGAATTTAAATCCTTCCGGATTAAATATTTTCTCCGCAAGAGCCAATGCGAATCAGACTTGATGCTGAACTAGTTCGTCGCGGGCTGGCAAAATCTCGGGCGCACGCCGATGAACTAATTCAAAATCATCAGGTTTTGGTAAATGGTATTGCCGCTAGCAAAGCTAGTACTCAGGTTGATTCTCAAATTAGTATCAAAGTTGTTGGCGATGTCGATCATTATGTTTCACGAGGTGCGCACAAAATATTGGGCGCCATTAAAAAATTTGGAGATGAAAATCTTCAAATAATGGATGCGTATTGTTTGGATGCCGGTGCCTCTACTGGCGGCTTCACTCAAGTTCTATTAGAACTTGGTGCTCGCAAAGTTTTATGCGTTGATGTTGGGTACGGACAACTTGCATGGCAATTACAAAATGATGAAAGAGTGATTCGAATCGACCGAACCAACATCAGGGAAGTTTCACTCAATCAGATTGCAGATGAAAATCAGAATCTGCCTTCATTTATAGTTGCCGATCTATCTTTTATCTCATTAAAACTAGTAATTGAAAAACTGATCAAAATATCCGCGCCCACCGCTCAATTTCTTCTGCTGGTTAAGCCACAGTTTGAATTAAATGCAGAATTAGTAGGCCACAACGGGGTAGTTCGCGAGCCAAATTTACGGCTGCAAGCGGTATCAGATGTAGCAAATGCCATTTTGAATTTGGGTGTATCGATATCGGGCATCTGTGCCAGTTCATTGCCTGGTCCGGCCGGGAATGTCGAATACTTCATTTGGGCAAGAAAAATTTCCGATCCCACCGCTAGAACTCTCAAACTTACCGATGGATCGCTAATGGCGGAAATCCAAAAAGCAATAGCCGAAGGACCGGCTTGATTTTGCTGCACTTACAAGAGCTGTCGCGATAATCAGCATCTCTTCGCCAAAATCATTTGCGCAAATTGATTAGATGTTAACTAGGCTTATCTAATGAGTAAAAGAGCCGCCTTGTTGGTCGTTCATCCAACTAGAACTGAGGCATTGACTGCAGCCGATGAATTTACTAAGTCACTCTCTGCAAAAGGTTTTTCTATCTACGCAAATCAACCAGTTAATGGAACAACTGAGTTTACAAATCAAACCGTTGAGGTAGTGGTTGTACTGGGTGGCGATGGCACAATTTTGCGAGCCGCCGAATTAACTAGAGATCAAGATTGTCCAATACTTGGTGTAAATCTTGGTCATGTAGGTTTCTTAGCTGAAGTAGAACGACCGACTATAAATCAAATTGTCGATGCGATTGATAAAAATTCATTCAAAGTTGAAGATCGTATGACTTTGAATTTCAGAGTAGAACGCGCCGGAAAAACTTTCGCACAAGGATGGGCTCTCAACGAAGTCAGCGTCGAACGCAATAATCAACAAATGGTTGAGTTATTTGTTCAAATAGATCATCGACCTCTTTCACGATGGGGATGCGATGCAGTTATTTGCGCAACTCCAACTGGGTCAACGGCATATGCATATTCCGCCGGTGGTCCAGTGGTTTGGCCTGAAGTTGATGCATTGGTGCTTCTGCCACTAGCTGCGCACGCACTTTTTTCAAGACCGATGGTGGTGTCTCCCCAGTCTGAAGTAGCAATAGATATTGAATCTGAAGGCGCAGATCTAAATGCCGATGGACTTCGCCGAATAAAATTGCAGGAAAATGATCGAGTTATTTTGACCGCTGATCAAAAAGACATAAATCTGGCACACATTAAAGAAACCAATTTCACCGATCGATTGGTCGCAAAATTCAAATTGCCGGTCGTGGGTTGGCGTGGCTAGCAGCAAATCAAATCGTCGCTCAGGTTTAACTGAGTTATCGATTCGAAATCTAGGCGTGATTGAGAGTGCAAGTTTTGAATTAAATCCCGGATTAACTGTTCTGACCGGCGAAACCGGTGCCGGTAAAACAATGGTGCTCACTGCACTCGGATTAATTTTGGGGCGAAAAAGTGATGCCGACTTAGTTCGCGCAGGGCAAGAGCGAGCAGTTATTTCTGGAAGATTTACGCTCAATTCACAACTGCAAAAACAGGTCGAAGATTTGGGAGGTGAAATTGAAGACGATGATGTGATCATCACCCGAACTGTTTCAAATCAAGGCAAATCTCGAATCACTTTGGGTGGATTACCCAGCACCGCAAGTGATGTTTCCACACTTTGTCAGGAATTAGTTGAGATTCACGCTCAAGCAAGTAGC
>CALMJB010000144.1 GCA_937864205.1 uncultured Actinomycetes bacterium
GCGGTGCTGCAGCAATTAAATCACCGGTCCAAAGAATTGTTTTTAAATTCGCACCCAATCTTTCTAACGCAGTTGATAAACCGCCATCAAGTTTTATCATCAAATAAAAGATTCCGATATGTAATTTCTCAAAGTGAAAGTTATTTTCAAATTTGCTCTGGTAACGGCAAACGAATTGGTGCCACTATTTTTACGATTTCGCTCAATACTCGATAAACCATTGGCTCGCCTACCCAAAGATGTTTCGCACCATCGACATTAATTAAATTAATTTGTTTAATTGGTGAAAACTTTATTTTTGCAGCATCGGGCTTTAAATAATCATCAAACTCTGGAATCAAAGCGGTGATTGGTCTGCCATCTTCATTCCAAAACTCTAGATCTGATTTATCAGTCATAATCAATGGCGGGCTTAGCAGGATCAATCCTTTTACTCGCAAATCCCGGGCATAACGTAGGGCTAACTCGGTGCCAAATGACCAACCAACTACAAATAGATTTTGTACCTGCAATTGCTGAAAACAGAAATCAATCGCTGCTTGCACATCTAATTTTTCACTGACTCCGCCACCAAATTCACCATCGCTTTTACCCGATGCACTTTCGGTACCGCGGGTATTAAATCTAATTACTTGAATCCCAGCCATATATGGCAAACGGTTTGCCGCTTTTTTATAAATGTGACTATCCATCATTCCGCCACCGGTTGGATTTGGATGCAACATCAGCACTGTCGCAGTTATTGGTTGATCAATTGGGGTAGCCACTTCACCAATAAGGGTTAAGCCATCTGCAGTCTTAAATTCAATTGGTGTGCGGGTGGCGGGCAAAACCGTACTTGGGCGAATTAACTCTGGCACAAAAAGAGTTTACTCTTACTCCATGTCTATTTCCTTTGAGGTAAGTACCGATAAAACTTTTGAAAAGTTTGATCCGAAGAGTTCTAATGTAATTGCCACTTATAAGGATTATTCGCCGGAAGAAGTTTTTCAGATCGTTGCAAATGCAAAAACTGCCAGTCGGGCATGGAAAAATTTAGGATTTAAAGGTAGAAAAAAAGTTTTAACAAACTGGGCAAAATACCTAACTCAAAATGTCGAAGAGCTTGCAAAATTATTAGCGCAAGAAACTGGTAAACCATTAAGTGATGCAATGCTGGAAGTTAGCCTGGCAATAAGCCATCTAACTTGGGCTAATAAACACGCTCCAGAAATTTTGTCGGCGCAGCGTCGCGCTCCCGGATTACTTATGTTCAACATGAAGTCATATGTTCAGCGCGAACCATTTGGCTGTATCGGAGTAATTGGGCCATGGAATTATCCGGTGTTCACACCGATGGGTTCAATTGTTTATGCATTAGCAGCTGGAAACACCGTAGTCTTCAAACCGAGCGAGTTCACACCTGGCTGCGGAAAATGGCTAGCCGATTCATTTGCAAAAATCTCTCCATTTGAATTCATTTTCACAACTGTGACTGGAAAACCACAAACCGGTATCGCGCTTACTCAATCATCGGTAGACAAGATTTCATTCACCGGATCAACTCGCACCGCGAAAAAAGTTGCTGCCGCCTGCGCTGAAAAAATGATTCCCGTTATTTTGGAATGCGGTGGTAAAGATCCGGTATTGGTTGCTGAGGATGCCGATTTGAAATTAGCCGCTGAGTACACGCTTTGGTCTGCAATGGCTAATGCCGGTCAATCCTGCATCGGAGCAGAGCGAGTTTATGTCGTTAATAAAGTTGCAGATAAGTTCATAGCCACGATTTCAGAGATGGCAAAACAGTTAAAAGTTGGCGAACAATATGGTCCGGCCACCATGCCCAGCCAATTAAATGTGATTTCAGAGCATATAAATGATGCGGCAAATAAGGGAGCCAAATTTGCAGTCGGTGGTAAAGATTCGGTAAAAGCCCCATTTGTCGAACCAGTAATCATGTTAGATGTTCCGGAAAATTCCAGCGCGATGACTGAAGAAACTTTTGGGCCAACACTTGCTATTAATCGTGTTGAAAATATTGCCCAAGCAATTGAATTATCAAATAGTGGCAAGTACGGCTTAGCGGCAGCGGTCTTCTCAAAGCGCAACGGTGAAAAAATCGCTGCGCAATTAATTTGTGGAATGGTCTCGGTTAATTCAGTTTTTTCATTTGCCGCAATTGCGTCGGTGCCATTTGGCGGGGTTAAAGACAGCGGTTCAGGAAGAATCCATGGACCAGAAGGACTACTTGAATTTACCTTCGCTAGAACAATTGTGAAAACTAAATTTCAAATTCCACTTAAATTTACAACCTTTAAACGAACTAAATTTTCCGACAATTTCCTGATTAAATTAATTAAATCTGCCCGTGGCCGAAGTTTGGGATGAAGTTTTTAGATTAATTAATTTTTAGTAAGTAGCGCGACCACCGGAAATATCAAAGGTAAATCCAGTAGTAAATGAGCAGGCTTTCGAAGCCATAAATGCAATTATTTCAGCCACTTCATTTGGCTCACCAAGTCGGCCCATTGGAATTCTTGAAATCATGTACTTCATCATTTCATCGGCGGTATTTACATTTATTGGCGTCGCAATTACCGCTGGCGCAAGCGCATTAATGGTGATGCCATTTTGTGCATTCTCTTTTGCTACCCCTTTCACAAATCCAATCAACCCAGATTTTGAGGTGTTGTAAGGCGCCATTTTTGGATTGCCTTCCTTGCCAGCAATTGATGCGACTTGAACAATTCGGCCATACTTTTTCACTTTCATAGTTGGCAAAACTGCTTGAGTTAACCAAATTGCCCCATATAAATTGATTGCCAATACTCGCTCATAATCTGGCCACTTTATATCTTCCACAAAATCTGCAGTAGGTCCGGGCAAACCGGCGCAATTAACTAGCGCATCTATCGTGCCAAACTCTTTTAAAATTTCATTAACACATTTAAAGACATCATCTTGTTTAGAGATATCTAAAACTTTTGCAACAGCGCTGCCTGAACTAGATTTAATTTTTGCTACAACTTCATCTAAACCAGCTTTATTAACATCTAAACAAATTACTTTGCCACCACGGTTTGCGATTAATTCAGCGCTAGCTTTTCCAATTCCACTGGCAGCACCGGTAACTAATACAACTTGCTTTTCAAAACTACCATTTTCAAATCCGGAATTGGCCATAATCGCCTACTTTACGTTAATCGGGATTAAAGTGAAAAAAATAATGGGTGTAAATCTCTAGTAACCTTTCGCCATGGCAAGTTGGTTAAGTACGCGTGATCCTAAAGGTCCGATGAAGCGGGCTATTTCGATATTAAACAAACAAAAAATCCAATCTCAAGATGCAGATGGATTACCAGAATCAAAACTTAGATTTAAAGATGGCGCAAGGTGGAAGTTTGAGATTCCATCGGTGGAAGGTCCAGCGGCTTTTCAAGCGGTTTTAGATGAGGCCAAAAAACGTAAATTAGTAATTCACCGAATCTCACAAGGATCTGGAATTTTTCTGCAGAGCGATGATGAGATCAAACAAATGGTTTCAATCGGAAAGAAAAATAAAATTGAGGTCTGTTTATTTGTCGGACCACGAGCTTCGTGGGATATCGGCAAACAAGTTAGCGCTAGCTCCGGCGTAGTTGCCAATCCTTCACTACGTGGAACCGATCAATTGCGTTATGCGCTCGAAGATGTCGTACATGCGGCAGATCTTGGATTGAGATCAGTGCTGGTTGGCGATGTGGGATTACTTAAAGTGCTAGGTCAAGCCCGCGCCAAAGGTGACTTACCAAAAGATTTCATTTTAAAAACATCGGTTGCGCTTACCTGTAATAACGCTGCCACCGCCGAACTTTTCCAAGAACTTGGTGCATCAACTTTAAATTTATCGACCGATCTTTCATTACAACAGATTGCTGCAATCAGAGCACAAGTAGAAGTTCCACTTGATGTCTATTGTGAAGCACCAGATGATTTTGGTGGCGCGGTGCGTCATTATGAAGTTCCAGATCTCGTTCGAGTTGCAGCGCCGGTCTATTTGAAATTTACTGTAAGAAACTCACCAGGTCTTTATCCATCCGGTGGCCACATTCAAGGTTTAGTGGAATCAACTGCAAGAGAACGCGTGCGCCGAGCCGCACTAGCAAAAGGCATTCTTGACCGTTATGGCTTAAAGAATTAAATGCCAAATCTTTTAATTTTTGGCAGCACCGGAGCATTAGGCAGTGCAATATCAGATAAATTCAAAGCGCAGGGTTACCAAATAACTTATGCGGTGAGAAAACCTATAGCGGATTCAAACCATTTTTTATTACCAATTTCAAATGTAGCGCAAGTCAATGATTTACCAAAAGTATTGGCAGGTAAATCTTTTGATGCAGTGGTTTTCGCACAAGGGATGAATACCAATGATTCCGGCATCAATTATCAAGATCAGAAACTTCAAGATTTATTTGATGCAAACGTCAGTTTTATTCTTGAAAATATTAGAACGCTGATGAAATTTGATTTGATCAAAACCGGCGGGAAAGTTGTGATTATCTCTTCACTATGGGAACAACTCACTAGACAAGAAAAAATGTCATACACAGTAACCAAAGCGGCAGTTGGCGGCTTAGTTCGCTCGCTCGCCGTCGATTTAGGAAAAGCCAAAGGAATATTGGTGAACGGCATTTTGCCGGGAGTCGTTGAAACTCCGATGTCGCGTGGGTTATTGACTGATGCACAAATTAATAACATTCAAAGCCAAACTCCGACAAACAAATTAGTGCAACCTGTCGATGTAGCTAATGCAATTTACTTACTTGCTGGCGAGGAAAACACCGCTATTTCAGGGCAAAGTATCTTTGTGGACTTTGGCTTTTCAATCGCGCGCGTTCTTTAAAATTTAGTTATAGGTTAAAACATGAGTGTGCAATTACTCGATGAAAACAGCGTTGTGCAATATTTAATTGAAAAAAAGGTTATTACCGCTGAAGAGACCGCACGTGTAGAAGTTTTAACCGGCGGTGTATCAAATGTAGTTCTGGCGATAACAACAAAGACCAAGAAATTAGTGCTTAAGCAGGCACTAGCCGAATTAAAAGTGGCTCAACTTTGGAAAGCCGATCAACGGCGAGCAATCATTGAAGCAAAAGCATTAAAACTGTTCCATTCGATTACACCTAATCAAGTTCCAAACTTGGTATTTCTCGATGAAGATAGATTTGTTTTAGTTTTAGAGCGAGTACCCATGGCAAGTACAGTCTGGAAAGCAGATTTACTTTCCGGAACTATCAATCCAGATATTGCTACCCAGTTAGGACAAACTCTTCGAAGCTGGCATGACTATGGCCGAGAAAACTTAAATAAGTTAAATGTTTTTGCAGAAGATGAATTATTTGAGCAATTGCGTATCGACCCGTTTTACCGATTTGTAGCAGCAAAAAATTCACCAATTGCCCAGCAAATAAATGACTTGATTTCAGATCTGGCAAATCATAAAACCAGTATCGTGCATGGTGATTTCTCTCCAAAAAACTTTATGGTTTCGCCGGAAAATAAAATTTTTGTGCTCGACTTTGAAGTAACTCATATTGGTAATCCGGTCTTTGACTTGGCATTTGTGTTGGCACATTTGCTTTGTAAATTTGTGCACGCGCCAGATTTAATGCAGGCTAAATTATTGAAGGCCTGTGCCGAAAACTTCTTAGCCGCCTACAAAGTGAAGCCACTTACCCAGACTGCCGAGAATGAATTGCAACTCTTGGGGTTACATACTGCACTAATAGCGTTAGCTCGAGTTGAAGGTAAGTCCCCAGTTAATTATCTAGATAGCGCTCAGCAACAAATCTTGGTCACGTTAACCAAATCAGCACTTAATGCAAAAACTGCGATCGCACCACTAGAGTTATTCAAATCTGCAATTCGTTCGACAAATTAATTTAAACCGAGAGGAATCATTGCGAAATGTCTGAACCAATAATCAACATAAAACGGTTGATTCCATTTCAAGTTTTAGATTCTCGCGGTCGACCGACTGTTGCATTGACTCTAGAACTTCAAGATGGCTCAACGCATACCGCGCGGGTGCCAAGTGGAGCTTCAACTGGAAAACATGAAGCCATTGAACTGCGAGATCAAAATAATTCAAATTCCAATAAATACTATTTCGGTAAATCGGTAAATTCGGCGATAGCAAATATCAAAAGTTTCGAATCCAAATTAGTCAACAAAGATTTGACTCTTTCCCAAATTGATAATTTGATTTTAGAAAATGACGGTGCCAATGAATCTGCAAATGCCTTCGCTAAATTTGGCGCAAACTCAGCGCTGGCAATTTCGCTTTGCGCCACTTTGGCCTGCGCACATGTAAACGGTACTTCAGTTGCCCGATTGTTTTCCCCAAAAAATGATTTAGTAATTCCAATGCCGATGGTCAACATTTTGTCCGGCGGGGCGCATGCAAATCGCTGCATGGATATTCAAGACGTTCTGGTAATTCCAAATGGTGCAAAAGATTTTCCCGAAGCACTAAGTTGGATCAGCGCCATCAGAGAAACTGCTGCACAACTTGGCAAAGACGCAGGGAATCTGACGAATTTGGTGGCAGATGAAGGTGGAATTGCAATTTCATTTAAAAGTATTGCGCAGGCCTGTGAATTCGTGGTCAAAGCAATCGAGAAAGTTGGTTTGGTACCAAGTGAGCAAGTGAGTCTGGCGTTAGATGTGGCGGCAACTCAGTTTTTCAAAAGCGATTCTGGTGCAAATGGAACTTACTCATTAGAAAATGAAGGCAGAACTTTTAACAGCCTACAATTCATAGATTATTTAGGCAATCTAGTATCAAACTTGCCAATTATTTCGATTGAAGATCCATTTGCCGAAGATGATTGGGATGCCTGGCAGATTTTCACAGCTAAATTTGAAAAGAAATTACAGATTGTTGGTGATGACTTGTTCACCACCAATTCAAATCGATTGAACAAAGGCTTAACTGAAAATAGTGCCAATTCAATATTGATAAAAGTAAATCAAAATGGATTAATCTCAAAAACTAAATCAGTTTTGGAAATTGCAAAAAATCACGGATTTGCCACTATCGTTTCGGCAAGATCTGGTGAAACTGAAGATAGTTGGTTGGCAGATTTAGCGGTCGGTTGGCAGGCAGAGCAAATCAAAGTTGGATCGACTCATGGTTCTGAGCGAAATTCAAAGTGGAATCGACTATTGCAATTGTGCGCAACCGAAAAGGTTGTATTTGCCAATCCTTTTAAATAAAGTTGAAATTAAATTAATTAAAAGTGTTTAATTAAGAGAGTTTATTTAATGCGAGTGGCGGGGAATGCCATCGCCACTGCCACCGACTAGAAAATCTAAATCTGCGCCTAAATTTGCTTGTTGCACATGGTCGATATACATCTTGCTCCAACCACGATCTGCTCGAGCTGCCGGCGCTTTCCAATTTGATTTACGTTTTGCTAATTCTTCATCAGATACCAATAAATTTATTTTGCGATTTGGAACATCAAGTTCAATCTCATCGCCATTTTGTACAAGCGCAAGCGGTCCGCCGATTGCAGCTTCAGGTGAAGTATGCAAGACCACGGTGCCATAAGCGGTTCCACTCATGCGCGCATCAGATACTCGCACCATGTCGGTTACGCCTTGATCTAACATCTTTTTTGGCATTGGTAGATTTCCAACTTCCGGAAAACCCGGATAACCCTTTGGTCCAGCGTTTTTTAAAACTAAAACCGAATCTTTTGTGACCGGCAAATTTGGATCATCGGCAACTTTTAAATACTCCTCGATTGTGTCAAAAACTAATGCTTTACCTTTATGAGTTAATAGGTTTGGAGAAGCCGCTGCAACTTTCATGATTGCTCCATCTGGCGCCAAACTGCCACGAAGCACGACGATTCCAGAGCCAGCTTTTTGGAATGGTTTGCTCGCCGGAGTAATTACATCGGGATTGAAATTCTCAGTACCAGCAATATTTTCTTTTACACTTTTTCCAGTCACAGTCACGTGATCCATATTTAACAAATTAGATATTTCCTGCATCACCGCTGGTACCCCACCAGCATCAAAAAACTCTTCCATTAAATATTTGCCAGAGGGCATCATGTTGGCGACAACTGGAACATCTTTACCGAGTTTGTCGAAATCTTCTAGAGAAAGTTTTACGCCAACTCTTCCGGCTATTGCTAATAAATGAACTACTGCGTTTGTAGAACCACCTATTGCAGATAAAACTTTTATGGCATTTTCAAAAGCCTTGCGATTTAATACTTTAGAAAGTTTGAGATCCTCTTCCACCATCTGCACAATTCTTCTTCCAGTCAGATGTGACATCGTAAATTTGCGAGAATCAACCGCTGGAATAGCGGCAACTCCGGGCAATTGCACGCCTAACGCTTCAGTTACACAGGCCATAGTTGATGCAGTGCCCATCGTCATACAACTTCCCTGTGATCTGGCGCTGCAAGATTCCATCGCCATAAACTCTTCAAAACTAATCTCACCGGTGCGAACTTTTTCGCTATATCGCCAAACTAATGTGCCAGAACCAACCGCTTCGCCCCGATAACGACCGTTGAGCATTGGCCCACCGGTAATCATGATGCTAGGAAGATCAACGCTGGCTGCACCCATTAGTAATCCAGGCGGAGTTTTATCGCAATTTCCTAGCAGAACTACGCCATCAATTGGATGAGATCTAATTAATTCTTCAACCTCCATCGCAAGCATGTTGCGATACAACATCGTGGTCGGACGTTGCAACGATTCGCTAAGTGACATAGCGGGAAATTCCAATGGAAAACCACCAGCTTCCCAAACACCACGTTTAACCGCCTCGGCAACGGTATCAAGCGAGCCATTACATGGATTTAGCTCTGACCAAGTATTTGCGATTCCTATAACCGGACGACCATCAAAAACTTCATTTGGAAAACCTTGATTACGTAATCTTTCCCGGTGGATATAACCACCTTTGTCCTTCAATCCAAACCAATATTGACTGCGGCGGGAAAATTTCTCTTCGCTCATGAGAGAAAGA